>JBAREU010000199.1:0-24470 GCA_049796515.1 Solirubrobacterales bacterium | reverse complement strand
GGCGAGGATGGCAAGCGCGAGCGCCAACGCGGCGGCGGCGCGACCGAAGCCGCGCCGCCTACCGCGGCCACCTTTTGAGGAGTCGAGACCCACAGGCCGGGAGCCTATGGGCTTGAATCGCTGAGAGCCGCTGGCCGGGTTCGGCTACTTCGCTTTGGCCCTGGCTTTCGATCTGGCTTTGGCTTTACCCGCCCCTTTGGCTTTCCGCTTCGGCAGTTTCTTCGCGGCGCCCTCGGGAACCTCGTAGCCGAGCATCGAGACCGACATATTGATGCCCTCTTCCTTCGATCTCGCCAGCCGTTTCACGCTTGCACCCTGGGCTTTGAGCACCTGCTTCAGAGCGGCGTCGAGGATGCCGTTGATCTCCTTCCAGCCCTGCTCGTCAACCATCATCGGCGTCCAGCTCATGTGCCGGTCCTCGCGAGCGTCGAAGACTTCGCCCTCCAGCGAGGCGACGACGTCGTCGAGGATCATCTGGAACAGGTCGGCACTCATCGCCACGCGAGCGGATTTGGGCAGCTCGTGCCAGTCGCGATCGGTGAGGTAGGCGCGCGAGGTGGCACGGTAGTAGTGCTCTACCGCCCCACGGCGAGGCTCGGTTTTGACCAGCCTGATGACGTTGTAGTCCTTGAGGACTTTCACGTGGTAGCTGACCTGGCTCAGCCCTTCGCCCAGCTCCTTCGCCAGTTCGTTGGGGCTGGCCATCCGTTCGTTGAGGATCGCCAGGATCTCGGCCCGAAGTTCGTGGGCCAGCGATTTGACCAGATCCTGGTTCACGCCTCGTTTGCTTTTGGCTCTGCTTTTTCCTTTCTTACGGCCCTTGGTGGTCTTGCTCTTTGCAGGCAAAGCGACTCCTCCGATCGTTGCTGGGGGGCTTAACCACTCCATCGTATTGGGCACAACGGAGGTTTTCTAGGCTAAATGCAGACCTTTCGCTTCGTCCTAGCGAAATAGTGGAACTTTTTCCAGTAATCAGGGGGTCGCGGCGTGCGCTCTCAAGCGCAGGGAGATCCTAGGAAGTGTGTGTCTCGAGGAGGGGGTGAAGCAGATGAAGATCGCCGCGGCAGACGCAGTCGTCCCGATGGTTTCGGTCCACAAGGTGGGCTAGGGCAGGGCAGAGCTCTACTTGCATGCGGAGCCCCAACCGCCCTCATGGTTGGGGCTCCGCATGATTCAGTACGAGGGATGGCAGCCAAGTCTCCGGGTTCAACCCCGGCAGCGCGCGATTCGCTAGGACGGCTTGCGGCCGAGGTGCATGCCTGTCACCGCTGTCCGCGATTGGTCGAGTGGCGGGAGGCCAGCGCGGCAGCTCCGCCACGGCGTTTCCGGAACCAGGACTACTGGGCGCGGCCGGTTTCCGGCTTCGGCGACCCGAATGCGCGCCTCGCCATCGTCGGCCTGGCCCCCGCCGCGCACGGCGCCAACCGCACCGGTCGCATGTTCACCGGCGACCGATCGGGCGACTGGCTCTACGCCGCCCTGCACCGCGCCGGCTACGCCAACCAACCTGACTCGGTAGAGCGCGACGACGGCCTGCGCCTGCAAGATGCCTACATCACCGCTGTTGTCCGCTGCGCCCCACCCGCCAACCGACCGACCCCCGCCGAGCGCGACAACTGCCTCCCCTATCTGACTCGGGAGCTCGAACTGCTCACACGCTGCCAGACGATCGTTGCCTTGGGCGCGTTCGCCTGGGACGGGGTGCTGCGCAGTACGCGGGAACTCGGACACGGGGCTCCCCCACCGAAGCCGCGGTTCGGCCACGGCGCGGAGGCGAACCTCGGCGAGTGGCGACTACTCGGCAGCTACCACCCGAGTCAGCAGAACACCTTCACCGGCCGCCTGACCGAACCGATGCTCGACCAGGTCTTTGCCCGTGCTCGCGCCTTGAGCGAGTGACCTTCCCTAAACCGCCTCGGTCTTCCCAGCTGCTTGCTGAGAAATGCCCTCGGCAGTCTCGAAGGACGCCATCACCAGCGAGACGGGGATCCCCGCCGGGGCCGACGACCTCCCCCGGCGCTCGGCGCAGCGCTCCTGGATCGTCCTGACGCGCTCCAGGGTCCGCTCCAGGGTCCGCATCAGTTCCTTCCAACCTCGCTCGTCGACCACCAGCCAGGTCTGGCTCAGGTGCCTGCTGCGCGCATCGAAGGAGCCCGCCTCGAGCGCAGCGGTCAACTGCTCGATGACCTGCCGCAGCATTTCGCCGCTGAAGGTCGAGCGAATTCCCGCCGGAAGATCCATCCACCCGGCATCGTCGAAATGGAACGCCGGTGCGATCGGCTCGTAGAAATGCTCGTCGAAGCCGCGGCGTTGAACGGTGCGAACCAGCCTGATCAGATTCCGCTTCTTCAGTTCCCGGAAGTGGTAGCTGACGTCGGAGACGTCGAGCTCCAGTTCGTTTGCGATTTCCGTCGGGCTCACGACGCCCCGTTCGAACAGTGTCACCCAGACGTGGCCACGCAGTGGGTGCGTAAAGGCTTTGGCCAGTGTCGGGTCGATGACTTGTTTGAGTTTCTTCCCCTGCAAGCTGGCCATGATGGCCCTCCGTTCCCAATTGCTGTGGTGGGTTGTTTTCAGCAGTTCTCAGCCTAGTACCGGTGGCGGACCTCGCGGTGTCCAATCCAGCAGACGAGCCTCCCAGTCGCCGGCCATTGCTAAACCGGTTTATTGCTGAAACTCATTAAAGCAATAGATCGGTCCCTTTTCAGGACTATTCGAAACTGAGGAGCCGGATGATGACCAGACCGAGGATCAAGCGCACGACCGAGCAGATCGAAGCGCCCAACGGCGACATCTACCTGTTGCGGCCCAGCGCTAGGACCGATATCCACATCGAGGACCCCGACCCGGAGGGGCGGCGTCTGCTCGCGGCCCTGGACGGGAGCCTCGAGCGTGAGGAGCTGGAGGAGCGTTTCGGCAGAGAAGCGGTCGGGGACCTTCTCGCCCAGCTGGAGGAGCTCGGCCTGGTCGAGGACGCGGCGGATGACGACCTGATCCCTGCAGCGACGGCCGAGCGTTTCGATCGCCAAATCCGCTACTTCGCCGACATCACCACTGGGCCGACGCCCTCGCAATGCCAGGCCCGGCTCGAAAGCGCTCGCATCGTCGTCCTCGGCGTGGGTGGCCTCGGCGGCTGGTCCGCCCTCTCGCTGGCTTGCTGCGGGATCGGCGAGATGCTCCTCGTCGATGGCGACAGGGTCGAGGAGAGCAACCTCAACCGTCAGGTTCTCTATGGGGAGGCCGACATCGGTCGGCTCAAGGTGGAGGCGGCGGCGGAGCGGCTCGGTGCCTTCAACTCGAAGATGCGCTTGGAGACGATCGCCGAGCGGGTGGACGGCGAGGACTCGGTTGCCGCCGTGATCGAGGACTACGACGTGGTGATCGACGCCGCCGACTGGCCCGCACACGAAATCGAGCAGTGGGTCAACGGCGCTTGCTTCGCGGCGGAGATCCCGTACATCACGATGAGCCACTTCCCGCCGATCGCCCGGGTCGGGCCGCTGTACGTACCCGGCGTCACCGGCTGCTTCGCCTGCCAGGTGGCTGCTTACCGCCGCAATTACCCGATGTTCGATGTCGCGATCGAGCAGCGTCGCGCCAAACCGTCGCCGGCGGCAACGCTGGGGCCGGCCTGCGGGTTGATCGGCGGCCAGGTTGGACTCGACCTGATGCACCACCTGACCGGCCTCGCCGAGCCCTCGACCCAGGGTGTGGGCCATATCTACGACCTGCGCACGATGGAGGTCGAACGCGAGCCGGTGGTGCCGGAGCCGGACTGCCCGGTCTGCGGACACCTGCCGACCGCGACGCCGCGTGGGCAGGGAGAGACGAAGGCGGGCCGCAAGTAAGAGGGTGCTCGCGCGCAGTTAAGTTAGTGGGCGATGCAGCTCGCCTCCCGCCGTTACCTGCCAACTCTCGCAGTGTTCTTCGTCCTCTCGGGGCTGGGAGCAGGCTGCGGCTCCTCGGACGGAGGCTCGGGCTACGGGTCGCGAAATGCGACGGAAGAGCTCCCCACCGCCACGGCGACGACGCCCGCCGCTCCGCCGGGCGCCTCCGCCCGCACCTGCGAGGGCACGGTCGCCGGCACCGGGGAGCTGCGCGTCACCGGCATCGAGTGCGTCGTCGGTCGCGGCGTCGCCGCCGCCTGGGCCAACAAGCCCTCCTGCGCCCCAGGGAACGAGGCGTCGCGCGTCTCCTGCACCGTGGACGAGGACTACCTTTGCCTGGGCGCCACCACCGAGCGCGGAGTGGCGGTCTCGTGCGCCCGCCGCGGCGGCTCGCTTGCCTTCATCGCCAGAACCGACTGAGTCTCATCATCGAGACTCCGCGCGACGGAACGGCGATACCTAGAATGATCCGCAAGCGCCGGCGTAGCTCAGTTGGTAGAGCACTTCATTCGTAATGAAGGGGTCCCCGGTTCAAGTCCGGGCGTCGGCTCTGGGGTGGATCACCACTGAGGGGTCCGATGCCTCGGCTTCCGGGATCAAGTGGTACTGGACCCTGTAGCCAAGCGCATGTGCGTAGCGGTCGACCGTCGAGATTCGTGCATCCGTCGCCGAGGACTCGAGGCGGGCAATGCTGGACTGCGAGCTCTGCATCGCGGCAGCCACCGCCGTCTGCGAGCGCTCATCCTCGCGGCGCTTTTCGGCAAGGGTGCTCAACAGTTCCCGACGCCGGACAGCAGCATCGACAAGGCTTGGAAAGCTAGGGCTCTGCGCGCTTCGCTCCGCAACTACCTCGTCAAGAAAGTCTCTTTTGGTCATTCCATATCTCCTTTGAGATATCTAAATTAGCATCTTAAAAGAGGAATAGCTACCTGTTCCGGCTGCGTTGCCCACCCCGGCGTTCCCAGTCCCTCAGCCGGCGCTTCGCCAGACGGATCGTTGCCGCAGGCGTCTTCTGGGTCTTCTTCCTGAAGCCCTCCAGAGAAAGAAGCACTTGCTTGTTCTTGCCCTGAGGCGCGAAGAGAACGCGATAAATGATGGTCCTGCCGTCAGCGCGAACCTCGTAGATGTCTCCCTCCAGGTGCCGAGCGGCGCGAAGGCCATTCCGGCGAACGTCGACCATCGCCGCAACGACCGACGCAAGATCTACGTCGTCAAGTCCGTCCAAGAATTCCTTGACCGGCCGCCGCCCAGACTCCGTGGTGTAGTCCCGCCACCGGCGTCGGACCACACGCGCAGGACGACCCGTTGTCATCGAGACAGCCGATCGAAGAGCCGCCGGTTGCGTTGGATGAGCTTCTCGAGACGTGCCTGAAAAGCACTGTCTCGCCGCCGACCCTCGATACGACGATCGATCGACGCCACGGTTGCCTTGTCTCGCTTCCTCATTGCAGACAAACAGTAGCGGCGCTGATGGCGGCCTGCGAGACCGATTCCGTGTCCCGAAACGTGTCCCCAACTCGGCAATTCTGGACTCAACCAGATCGAACCAACTGGACGGGATCATCGCTCGATGACCCCGCGGATGCGCTCGACGTTCTTAGGCTCGGGGTCGAAGATCGGCTGGCATTGCCGTCCCCGAATAGCCTCGCGCTAGTTAAGCGGGGTGCCGGCGAGGCTGGCGACCTTCCAGACGCCATCTTCGTTGGCCATCGGCATCGCCAGGACGGTCCCACTGAGGCCGTCGTAGATGACGAAGGCCTGTTCCCCTTCGATCCGCAGCGAGCCGACGTTGGCCTTTTCCGCTTCTTCCTTCATCGACTGCTTGGCAGCGGGGTTCGTCAACTTTTCGAGGAGCCCGGCACAGCTCGTGTCCTCGATCTGTTTCGCCTGTGCCGCCAGTTTTTCGAACGATGCGATCACGCTCTTCGCCATGTATTCGCAGGCGGCCGCCCAGTTGGCCTCGGCACGGGCGTCGAGGAAGTTGTGCACGGCGACGGCAGCGGCGTCGAATTCCTCCGGCTCGGCCTCATCGCCGAATTCCTGCACGCTGTTGTCGCCCCCCTTCACCTTGTACTGCTCCGAGCCGCCGCCCGAATCGTTGTGCTGCCTGGGGGCGAAGTCGCTCGCGTCGGGTCGGCCGGAGCTGGAGTCGGAGCTACCGGATCCGTCCCCGCCTCCGGATGAGCCACCCCCCTGTCCGTCCTCGCCGCCGGTCTTGCCCTGATCGCCCTCGGTTTGCTTCGAGGCTTCGCTACCTTCGGATTGACCCTGGGCATTGGCCTGCGCGCCGGTCGTGCTCGAGCTGTCGTCGTCACCGCACGCGGCCAGGCTCACAGCGATCAGCAACGCGACAAGCGCTGCGATCAGCGTCTTCGATCCCCCCCTCACAGAGTTGATTCTAGAGAACCGCGCGTTTGTGCTGCGTGACGGCGCCTATCGACGGGCTTTGCGCCCGCACTGCGGCCGCATCACCGGGTTAGCGCTGACCCGCTTGCCGTTGTGGCCGCTGAACTGGGCGTTCGCCCTCGACTTCTTGGCACAAAGGTCGCGGCTATTGATGATCAGGCCCTTTTTGGCGCCCTGCATCCTCAGCACAACTTTGGAGAGCGGTGCGTCGGGTGAGTCCTCGACGGTTGCCCTGATCCCGCCTCTTGCTGAGTCGATCCTGGTCGATACCTCGACGTCGACGAGGCCGTGCAGGTCGAAGACCAGGTCAGGGAGCTTGTGGTTCGAGGAGCGGAGCCAGACCGGTCCCGCGAGCGGCTCCTCGAGCAGCGGGGTCCAAGCCCTGATGAAGCCGTAGCGGGCGTTCTCGGGGCAGTTGTCGGCGGCGAACTGCACCCTGGTGCAGATCGTTTTGATGTGGGCCTGGTCGAGGAAGGCAGACCTCGGCAGTCGAACTACGAGACCCTCTATGTTCGCGTCGCCTTTGCGCGGCGTGTAGATCGCCGAGAGGCCTGGGTGCCCTCCTCGTTTGGTGCCCCCTTTGAGGTTCAGGGCGAGCTTCGGTTTGAAGCCGAGGTTCAGGCAGTTGGCCGCCTGGTATCGGGTCGAGAGGGCCGCCGGCACGTCGTCTGCCGGATCGAAGACGTTCAGGTAAGACCCGAACAGCGTGGCCTTGGCGCTCGATTCATCACAGCTCGTCGGGTTGAGCGTGAAGTTGGGCCGATCGACGTAGACCCTGAGATCCCTGACCTTCAAGACGATCCCCTTGAGGATGTGCGGGATCGGATCGGATGCCGCGCCGTCGACTTCGACTTCGGCGGTTTTCGGGTTGAGGTCAAGGCCAAGTCTGACGACGACCGTGTCGGCGTCAAAGGGCCCGGCGACTGCTGGGGTGATCGAGATCACGCTGAGCGGCGCGCCTTTGTATGGGCCGCCCATGTAGACCTGGCCTTTGACGTAGGTCAGAGCGCTACCCACTCCCGCCCCGGCCAGGGTGTGGCCGATCAGGGAGTTGGCGGGACAGCTCGGGCTTGCGATCTCCTCGCGGCCAGTCTTCGACTTGGCGACGTCAACAGCGGAATCGGGGCATTTGCTCACTCCGGCCAATGATCCCAATACGCCCGGGGGCAGGATCGAGGAGAACTTGGTCATGTTCTGCTCGCCGTCCTTGCGGGTGAGCCGCATGTTGAACGGCGAGAAGCTGCCTGCGTTGTTGTTGATCGATCCCGCCTCGAAGTCGGGGTCGAAGGGCGGGATTCCTCCCTGCGGGCAGGGGCCTCCGTTGACGCCCTCGGTGATCTGAAAGCTCGAAGTGACTGTTCGAGGACTATTGGGATCAGACCACGGGTAGAACTTGGCCTCAGTGGTGTAGGTGCCACACGCCGGCGGAGTGACCAGCGCCGACCTCACTCCCTCGCGCAGATGCGCGTTGAAGTGGCGGAAGGGAAACTGCGGGATGTCGTCGAGGGTGACGAGGATCTGGCCGGTGACCGGATCCGGCTCGACTTTGACCGGCAGTTTCACGATCACGCCGAGCTCCTCGTTTCGCAGCACGAAATAGAGGGCGATCAGCGAGTCGAAGGGATTCTCCGCTCCCGGTTGGGTGGTTCCGGGATCGTCCTGCTGGGCCAGGAAGATCGAGCCCTCGATTGGCTGGTCGATCACGTCGTACTCGGTGTGCAGCGTGCCGACCTTTGAGTTGTTGGGACAGCCCTCGCCGGGATCAGAGTGAAGCGTCTCCCTCTCCAGATCGGCCGGGGTGCATACGCCGAGCCCTTCGCCCACCGAGGGGTTGATCGTCATTCCCTCGGGCAGCTTGATCACGGCTTTTTTGGCCTGCGATTCGACCAGGCCTTCGGGATTGTTCAGCCCTTCGTCGTTGAAGTCGACGCTGAAGTCGAGACCCATGCCGCTCTCGGCGGAGTCGGTGGTCGGCTTGGATTCCACTGCGGGCTTGAAGCCGAGCTTGCCGCAGCCGGTGAAGCCCTGCGGGTTTGGCGGGGTGGCATTGTCATGGGTTATGACGCTGCCGGTGATCCACGTCTCGGGGTTCAGCCAGGAGTTCGCACGGTAGTTGGTCAGCTGCGGGCCAGCGCATCTACCCGGAAGGTTGAGGAAGGGCTTTGGATCAACGCCGGCCGAGCATTTGTTGCCACTCAAGGTCATCGCGAAGTCGATGGTGCCGAAGCTGAAGCCGTTCTTCGCGCAGTCGCCGCGTAGCGAATCGTGCGCCGGGTCGGCCGGCACACCCCAAAGCTGCACTGCCCCGCCGTAGACCGGAAGGATCTGAGAGGTTTTCTGCGAGGTAGCCGTGACGTTGTAACCGCCGCCGGGCTTTACTCCGACATCGATGATTTGCGGCACTTCCAAGATGGTCATGCCGAGCCGGATCACGGCGCCCGGAGGCGGCGGCAGCAGGTAGATCGGTTCGACGACGTAGGCGAACGGCGGAGGAAAGCCGATCGCAATCGCGGCGACCCCTACAGCGGTTCTGCTGTCACATTTAGTCCCACCGCCGAGGAAGTCCCGTTCGGCGAAATCGATAGACGGGCAGTAGGGAACCGGCTGGGCGCTGCCCGAGAGGCCCGCTACCTGCTCGATGATCAAATCCTTGAGCCGCTCGTCGGGGAGAAATTCGAAGGGACCCACTTCGCTGAAGTTCAATTCGAAGTACGTCGTCACCGCGAAGGGGTGCGAACCGGCCTGGGTCTGCGCCGGGTCATCGGCCGGAATGCCGGGCGTCGCATCCTTGGCGCTGTATTGCACGTCGAACTGTTTGAGGCCGAACTCGGCCTGAGCGGCGCTCGCGGCTATCGCCGCGATGAGCAGCATCGTGGCGGCGAGCATCGCGACGACGCTGCAACGGTTCCGGGCGTGGGCTTTTGCGCTTCGCTTCATCTCTTCTCTCTCCTTGCTCACAGTGCGGTTGGCGGTCGCCTGCTCGCGGCCCCTCACCGGCCTGCCCTCCCCTTGGCGCGCCTACAGCGCTTGTTGGCCTTCTTCACGCGCTTTGCGCTATCCGCCTTGCCGTGGCGCCCTTTGCGCACGCGGCAGCGCCGGCGTGGTTTGGCTGGCGTCGGATCACCGGCGCCCCTGAAGCCGGCGCTGGCCGGGGTTGGATCGTTGGGCGCCGCCGGCACGCTCTGGCAGCCGTCGCCGACGCAGTCGGGTGGGGAGGCCGGGTGGGGGAAGCCGCCGTTCACCCGGGCGTCGTAGATGTCGATCAGGCCCGGATCCTCGGGGACGACACTTGCATCGGTTCTAAAGAAGACATCATCCCCGTTCCTGCTCGCGTCGATGAAGGTCGACTTCGTCGGGCTCGTACCGGAGGAGATCAAGCTCACGCAGCCTCCAGCACGTTGGCAGCCTCCGCTCCCGTTCTCCTCCCACTGGTAGACGTCCTGGGCGCCGTTGGTGTCCTCGGGAACCAGCGCGTCATAGGCGTTGAAGAAGATGCGGCTGCCGTCGCCGATGACCATGCGTGGAACATGGCTGGTGTGCCGTGGGGTGGGCAGCCAGGCGGCGGATTGGAGAACGCCCGTTGGGTCAAACGGGACGTCTTCTCCCGTGAACACATACGGCTGGATGGGCGTCCTGGTCAGCGGCCGGCTGCCGCTGGGATTGCAGGAGACGCAGTCCAGCCGCTGGGTCTCCGGGTCGTAGGTGAAGATCTCGACCGCGGGGGTGCCGTTAACGAGGCTCGTGTTGTCATAGCCGGTCAGGCTGCCGCGCGACTGGAAGACGAGACGGCCGTCAGCCGTGACGCGGCTGAAGTCGTTCTTCACTTCTTGGTTGCTCGAGAGGCCGAAGAGGCCGTTGGTCCCCTCAGCGATCAAGTCGCCCGCCGGGAGCGTCGCGATGAAGGTCTTCGCCCCTTCCAAGTCGAGGTAGAGGTTCAACTGGCCTGCCGTGGCACCCGGGGCCAGGGCTTCCCTGGAGGCGAAGTAGACGTGGGAGGCATCCTCGCTTACGCCGAGCACGCCACGGTTTCGATTCACTTCACCCGCGATCAGGGTCAGCGTTTCGGTGTCGACGTCGAACCGATAAAGGTCTTGGTTGAGCCTATTGTCTGGATAGAAACTGAAGATGACCTGTGAGCCGTCGTTGCTTGCGGACCAAAAGTTGGCGAGACCTTGAGTCGAGATCGGGTCTGAGATCGCAACGGTCGTTTCGCCATCGATCCGAGCGAAGAGCCTTCCGCCCAGGCCATTGGGTTGCAGGTTGTACATCCAGAAGATGTGCGAGCCATCGTCGCTGACAGCGTTCTCGGTCTCTTTATTCTCATCGACATCAGGAGGGCTCGGTCGCGCGTTTCCCACCGCGCTGTGGTCAAAGGCACTCCCCGCGGGTTCGCCGTTCGGGAAGACACTGACCAGATCCAGCTCACCATGGTGGTAGTCGTAGACCTGTCGCGTGCCGTCGAGCGGCACGGCGTCGGGCGTCAACGCCTGTGTGGCGCTGAAGACCATATGGCTGCCGTCCCTGGAGTAGCCGCCCAGACTCAGCCCGCCAATCGCTTTGGCAGTAAGGTCGGCAGGTGGAGGCGAGAAGCGCTGCTTCGTGACGGTCTCGTACGTTTCGCTGCTGTTGTCGCGCAGGTAGATGTTGTACTGGCCTGGCAGACCATCTGGATTGAGCGGCGGAATCCCGTCGTCGAGCAGGTAGGCGTGTGAGAGATCCTCGGTGAAACCTGAGTACCGAGGCGTGAAGTTGGAGACGTCGGCGCTCACTGTGTCGGGTCGGTTCGCCTGAGCGGGGGTGATCCCATGGCTTGACCAGCCATCGGCGCCGCGAGTGGCGATGAACTGGTTGGCCTTGGCATTGATCACCGCGTCGCCAAAGGCGTTCCAGGTGGTGAAGGTGAGCTTGTTGCCGTCGAGAGCCGCCTGATCGGAGTTGGTGGTGTAACCAGTGAGATTGACAGTGGCCACGATGTCGACACCGTCGTCGGCAGGGGTAGCCATCTCGTAGGCGCGGCAGTTGGGCAGGTTGGCCGAAGCGCCATCGCGAAAGGCCTGGTTGGGACAATCAGTGTCGGGGTCGAGCGGCTCATAGGTGGTGAAGGTCTGGTCGGACCCGACGTTTTCGGCGGCGACGCTGGTGGCGATAACGCGGTAGTGGTAGGTCGTGCCCGGGGTCAACCCTTCAAGCGAGCGGGTGACCAGGTGAACCGAACTGTCAGAACCGACCGCGAGCTCAGGCGTTTGGGAACCGTAAGCA
The DNA here is from genome assembly GCA_049796515.1 of Solirubrobacterales bacterium. Classification (GTDB taxonomy): domain Bacteria; phylum Actinomycetota; class Thermoleophilia; order Solirubrobacterales; family 70-9; genus VRUE01. Next base: position 12,918 of record JBAREU010000199.1, on the reverse strand, counting down.
CCGGTAGGCCCATACTCGATGCGGTAGGTGGTGGCCTGTCCTTCGGGGTTGATTTCGGCCTTCAAGGTCGCCTCTTTGAAGATGACGCTCTCAGACCAGGCGGCTTTGATCACTGGGCCGGCGGCCTGCGCGGTCACGTCTTTGCCCTGGATCGGCCCGTTGGCGTTGGCGGCCTTGAGCCGGTAGACGTAGGCGGTGCCAGGGTGAAGTCCGGAGAGGTTTGCACTGACCGCAACCGGGCTGGTGCCGGAGCCGATGCCGCCCGGTCCCGGCACGCAGGGAGCGGTGTTGGGATAGGTCTGGGGGAGAAGGTCCAGCGGGCCTTTGACCTCGCCCCACTCGAAGAGGCATTCGGTGATCGCGGTGCCATCGGGATTGACGGTTCCGTTCAGCGTGGTCGCGGTCGGGGTGGTCCCCGAGGCCGCGGTGGTGATCACCGTGTCGGGGGTGATGAAGAGCTGGTTGGACCCTTTGACCGCCGCTGTCGTCGGGTTCTTGGCGACGAGGCGAAGGCGGTATTCGGCCCCGTTTGGCTGCAAGCCGTTGAGGTCGGCGTGAACCGGGACTGGGCTCGTGCCAGAACCAATCGCCGCGTTTGACTCAGCGCAAGGGGCGACTTTGTCGAAGGCTTCCCCTTCGCCCCACTCGAAGAAGCATTCGGAGAGTTCGACCCCGTCGGGATTGACCGTTCCTGCGAGAGTCGCCCTGACGCCGGTGTTGCTCGAAGCCGGGCTGGTGACCACATCGGGGCGGGCCGAGGTCGCCGCGCTCAGTACTTCGACTTTGGCCTGGCCCGAGCGCGAGAGGAAGATGTCACCGCTCGAGCCACGCACCGCTACTCCCTGGGCGCTGCTCGAAAGAGAGGTGCTGGAAGCTGTGGTGGCGGCACCAGCGCCGGAGGCATCGAACTCTTTGATCGAGCTGCCCGACGCGGCGTAGACATGGCCGTTGCCCGGGTTGACGGTTACCGTCGTGTTGGAGCCCGTGGCAACCGTGTATTTGAGTTCGCCCGTGCCGCTGTCGATTTTCGAGATCGGGCCGCTGAATTGAGTGGGAAAGAGGAAGCCCGCCGTCGCACCCGCTCCCGCGGCTAGCGTGCAAGGCTGGGTCGTCGTGGTAAAGGTCGCGGTGTGGTCGGCGTTCACCGGCGGATTTGCCGCCGGGACGAACTTTTTGATCCCCGAGCTGAAATCGCCGACGTAGACGGCTCCTGCGGGGTCGACGGCAACGCCGCAGGCTTCGGTGAAGTCAGTCGCCCCGGCGGCGGTCAGCTGACCGAGGTAGGCACCGGTCGAGGAGAAGATGTTGATCGCATTGGGAAAGCCTTGGGTCACATAGATGTTGCCATCGGTGGCCGTGCCCGAGTTGTCGATCGCGATCTGCGATTCGAAGGCATTTGCGAAGCCGAGGCCGTTTTGGGGAGTCAGGTCACCTGCGCCTTGACCATCGATGACGTTGGAGCCCAAGGCGGAAAAGTTGTCGGGGGTGCCGTCGGCGTTGTAGCGCTTGATCGATGGTGGGCCAGCATCCATGACGAGGACGTCACCGTTTGACTGGTCGATCGCGATTCCCCTCGGCGCCGCGAAGGTCGGCTGGGCGGCGGAGCCGAAGAGTTCTTTGAAGGGATGGAATTGGATCGCACCCGCTGGGATCGCGATCGCCAGGAGCGCCGCGATGGAGGCGAGAGCCGAAGCCGGGAGGAGGAGCCGCCTGGCTTTGGGCGCACCACTCCCTTTGGAGGCAAGCGAGGCACCACGGGTGGCGGCAGCTCCACGGAAGATGCGGCCGAGGCCCTTGGCCTGGCGCTGGGTCGATCCCGCGGTCGCTGCCTTCGACGTGCGTCTCACGTAGCTCTCTCCTTGTCCCCTGAGCCCTCTGCCGGCCGCTTCCCTTTGCGGCGCTCCGTGTGGCTCGGTTTGTCCCTGTCCTGCGTCGCTTGGCAAACGTGCTAGTTCCTGGAACTAACAAATGCGTTCCCAAACAACGAGGCGAAGGATAAACATACGCGTATGGAAATGTCAAGGAACGAGACTGGTATATAGGCAAAAGAGGGGTAGGATCGAGGGGTAATGGCGGAGGAGATTTCGCTTGTCCTGGCCGATTGCGCGGTCGTGCGACAGGTCGACCCCGGCGCCAGGAGGGGAGAGCGCGGTGATCGACCTCAGCGATCGTGAGACCGATGTTCTGCGCCTGATCGCGCTCGGCCACACCAACGCCGAGATCGCCGCGAAGCTCTACATCAGCGTGCGCACGGTGGAGACCCATCGCGCCCACATCCAGCAAAAGCTCGGCGTCACGAGCCGTGCCGAGCTGGTTCGCGACGCGCTCGCCCGCGGACTCGTCAAGACCTGATCCGTTCCTCGTCGAGAAGGGGGGGACGAGTAATGGATCAGCGGAGTCGTCTAAAGTCTCCGTGATTTTTTTGGTAGGGGAGACGGGTTAGAGGGGTTCCTCGAGCCTCATGGAATCAGGGGAAGGAGACGACCGTCACCTCCAGCAGGCGAATCCGCACGCACTCAAGCTGGGCGACCGCCCTCGCGCTGGCGACTGCCCTGCTGCTGACGCTTGGCTCCAGCCCGGCGACTCCGGAGGGGCGAATCGTCGTCCACGGCACAGCCTCCGGCTCGCACCTGAAGCTGAGCGCCCGCGACGGCGATCTCGTCGTCCACGGATGGATGGCCCCTGCGACCGGCGCCGGATGCGAGCTCGCGAACGACCGCTACTCCGCCGTCTGCCCGCTCGACCGCGCCGGCAGAATCGAAGTCAACATGGGGCCCTTGGGCGATTTCGTCGAGGTTCTGCACAAGCTGCCGCTGCCGCTGACCGTCCACCTCGGCGACGGCTCGGACAAGTTCATCGGCGGCGGCGAGCCGGATACGTGCTACTCGGAAGGCGCTCGGCGGAACCGCTGCGTCGGCAACGGCGGCGATGACATCTGCATCACCGGCAGGCTGAACAGCGACTGCGTCGGTGGGCCCGGCGACGACTACTGCAAGCACGGCGCCGGCAGCGACGGCTGTTGGGGCGGACCCGGCAGGGACGTCTGCATCATGGGCCGCGGCCAGGACGGCTGCCACGGCGACGGGGGAATGGATCGGCTCTTCGGCGGCCCCAGCGCCGACAAGCTCTACGGCGGTCGCGATCGCGACCACTGCGACGGCGGGATCGGCTGGGGCTACTCGCAGGCGTGCGAGACCGGCCCGCGTCGCTGAGTCCCTGACGCGACCGGGCCAGCACGACGGCCTATATTCGGGGCAGTGACCGAGGTCGCCTACGATCGGATGGGGCTCGGCTACGGCGCCATCCGCCAACCCGAGCCGCGGATCGCGGCCCGGATCGAAGCGGCGCTGGGCGACGCCGCAGCGTCCTCAACGGCCGCCAGGATCGGCTCCCGTCGTTCAGGGGGTCGCCGAGGACCTGCCGCTCGGGGACGACAGCTTCGACGCCGCGATGGCGATCATCACAATCCACCACTGGAACGACGTGCCGGCAGGCTTGGCCGAGATGAAGCGGGTGGCCCGGCGGCAAGTCGCGATCCTCACCTTCGATCCGGCGCCCGTACAGGAGCTATGGCTCGTGCGCGAGTACTTCCCCAGCGCGCTGGACTACCACGCCAGCGCGATGCCGCCCAGCTCCTGCTGGCACCAGATGCCCCAAGACGAGATCGAGCGTGGCCTGACGCAGCTCGAGGCCGACCTCGAGAGCGGCCGCTGGGACGAGCGCAACGGCCACCTTCGCTCCCTGCCGGAGCTGGACGTCGGCCTGCGCTTGGTGACTGCCGAGCTGGACCAAGCGTGATCTAGGTTCGGTGAACACTGTCTTACAAAGTTTTGCAAGGTTTATCAAGCTTTGATAAAGCCTGATAAGGCTGTTAAGCTTGCGGCGTGCGCCCTCACGACAACCCGTATACCCCCAATGCCGGTGCCCGTCCTCCAGCTCTCGTAGGGCGCGATGACCAGCTGGAGTCCTTCGAGATACTCCTCGATCGCCTACGCCGTGGTCATACCGAGCAGTCCATGTTGATAACCGGCCTGCGGGGTGTCGGCAAGACGGTGCTCTTGACGAGCTTCGAGGAGAAGGCGCGCGAACGAGACTGGATCACGGTGGAGGCCGAGATCACGAAGGGCACCGAGTTCGGACAGCGAATGGGCCAGCTGGTTCGCCGTGCGCTCTTCCAACTTGCGCCCAAGGTTCGTTGGAAGAAGCGAGCGACCCGCGCGGCGGCTGTACTGAAGTCCTTTCAGCTAACCCTGGCCAGCGACGGAACCCTGAGCGCTGGACTCGACGTGGAGGCGGCGGAGGGCTTCGCGGACAGCGGCGCGCTTGACGAGGATCTGACCGACCTTCTCGTTGCGCTTGGGGAGGCGGCACGAGAGCACGACAGCGGCGTGGTCTTTCTGGTCGATGAGGTGCATTTCCTCACCACGCCCGAGCTGGAGGCGTTGATCGCTGCTCTTCACAAGACTGTGCAGCGCCAGCTGCCGATCACCTTGGTCGGTGCCGGACTCCCACAGCTGCCTCGTCTCGCGGGAGAGGCGAAGTCCTATGCCGAGCGGCTGTTCAAGTTTCCACAAATCGGCGAGCTCTCGGCCGTCGAGGCTGAGCAGGCACTCGTCGACCCGGCGGAGCGACTGGACATCGGCTTTGACAGGCAGGCGATCGCAGCAATCGTCGACTACACCGAGGGATATCCCTACTTCCTGCAGGAGTACGGCAACGTCCTCTGGGACCTTGCCGAAACCTCACCGATCGCCTTGACGGATGTGGAAGACGCGCGCGAAGCAGTGGAGGCAAAGTTGGATGGCAGCTTCTTCCGTGTCCGTGCGGAGCGCACGAGCGAACTCGAGCTTCGCTACATGCGGGCGATGGCTGAGCTTGGGCCAGGAGCCCAGCAGGCCAAGGACGTCGCAGCTCTGCTCAACCGCAGTTCCGAGCAGATGGGCCCAACGCGTTCGCGCCTAATCGACAAGGGCTTGCTCTATACGCCCGGCCATGGTCTGGCGGCCTTCACGGTGCCACAATTCGACCGCTTCATGCGCCGCACCTATCAGCTGCAATGACCGGCGGCACGCTAGATAAAGCGGAGGGGGTGGGATTCGAACCCACGAGCGCCTTGCGACGCCAACAGTTTTCGAGACTGCCCCGTTCAACCACTCCGGCACCCCTCCGGGGCTTAGACAAGCCAATCCTAGCGACGGCTCTTCGCTGGGGCATTGGCTACTCCATTTCGTACAACGAGAGGCTTCAACCATTGCCTTTCGCCGCTCAAGTCGGCTCTCAAAAGCGCCGATGTCGGGGAACCAGCCGGGGACGAATGCTCGGCACGACCAACGGAGAGATGCATGGATTTCATCACCAAGAAGGGGGCACTGACCGCGCTCGCGGGCGTCTGCGTCCTGGCCATCGCCGCCGGCGCCTACGCGTACTTCACGAGCACCGGCTCGGGCACGGCGACCGCAACGGTCGGTACCGGCTCGGCAGTGACCTTGAAAGGGACCGTAACCGGGAACCTCTACCCGGGCTCGTCCTCGCCGGTGACGCTGACCGTCGACAACCCCTCCTCGGGCAAACAGCGCGTCGGCACGGTCTCGCTGGAAAAAATCACGGCTGACGCGGGTCACGCGACCTGCAGCGTCGTGATCACCGGCGGCAACCCGGACTTCACGATGGCCGATGTCGTGGTCAACAAAACCTACGCGTCGGGGAACGGTCAGGCGGTCACGCCGGGCGGCACGCTGACGATGAACGACACCGGGGTCAGCCAGGACGCCTGCCAGGGCGCGACGTTGACGCTGACGCTGAAAAGCAACTAGAGGTCCCTCCCGAGAGCGGCCCATGTTTCCAGGCCGTATCGCAGCAGGCCACGCACGTGCGGTCAGGGCGATCGTCACCCTGACCGCGGCGTCAGCCTGCCTTGGAGCGGTCGCCTACGCGGCGACCCGTCCCGGAGATTCCGCTCTGGGGCTGGCGGAGAGCAAACCGGTCAACGTTGCGCCCCGGCACGGGGCCTCCGCACCGCCGGGCAAGGGGGCTGAGGCGCTGCTGCGGCCGCGCTTCATCGAATATCCGGAGGCGGTCTCCGCCGTAGCCGAAGCTCAGTTCAGATTTCACGTCCCGCCCCGATCGCAGCCCCCGCTCCAGACTTCACCGGGGGGACCGTCGGGCGGGGTGACGTCCACGCGCCACTTTCAGTGCGGGCTCAACGGCGGCGGGTGGAGGGCCTGCAGCTCGCCGCACCGCCTTGACGGCCTCGCTCCCGGGAGCCACGTCTTCGCGGTCCGCGCCTTCAACCGCGCTGGCCGGCCCGGTCCCGCCGTCAGCTACTCCTGGCGACAGGCGGAGCCCTCCCCGGAGCAGGATCAGGTGGATCCGCAACCGTTCTCGATTGAGTTACGCAGCCCGCCCGACGATCTCCATCCAGGCTTCCTGCCGCAGCAGCTGCCGATTCTGATCTCCAACCCGAATGCCGTTCCAATCGAGGTCACCAGCCTCACCATCGCGATCGACAGCGACTCGCCCGTCTGCTCGGCCGAGAACTTCGCGCTGACTGGGTCGAACGTCTCGCCGACGGCGCCGCTGATCGTCCCCGCGGGCGATTCGGTCAGCCTCCCAACGGCAACCGTCTCGGCCCCAACGATCGGCATGCTCGATCTCCCGGTCAATCAGGACGCCTGCCAGGGCGCCAACATCCCGCTCGTCTTCAGTGGTGAGGCGCACGGATGAGGCGCTTGTGCGGGGCCGGCCTGGCGGCAGCCCTGCTCGCTGGCCTCATCGTTGTCCTCGGTGGCAGCGCTCTTGCCTACTTCTCGAGCGCAGGCAGCGGCAGCGCCTCGGCGGCGGTGACGAAACTGACGGCGCCGACGATCAGCGCCGCGACCCCGGCCGTGGGCGGCACGGTCACCCTGACCTGGGGCGCGGTGACGCCCCCCGGAGCCGGCTCGGTCACCTACTTCGTGACCCGTGACGGCGGCAACCCGGCGGGAACCTGCCCGACCGCCGCGGCGCCCACCACTGTGATCACCTGCAAAGACAGCGGCGTCGCGGTCGGCGAACACATCTACAGGGTGACTGCGCTGTGGGAGACCTGGACCGCCGTGGGAGGCACCAAAGCCGCGAACGTGACGATTGGCGAAACGACCAAATTCACGATCTCCGGCAGCACCGCGACCCCGGCGGCCGGTGGCTCGGTCAATCTCACGATCACCGCCAAGGACGCCAACGACAGCACCGTCACGACCTACACGGGCTCGCACTCGCTGGTCTTCTCCGGCGCTTCATCGAGCCCGGCGAACAATGCGCCAACCGTCGCCAACAGCTCCGGCACGGCGGTCGCCTTCGGCAGCGCGACGGCGCTCACCTTCACCGCCGGGGTCGCCACGATCACCAGCGCGACCAAAAACGGCGTCCTGAAAATCTATAAAGCGGGGACCGCCAACGTGGTGGCCAGCGAGGGCTCGGTGACGACGCCGGCCTCGCTCGCGCTCACCGTCAGCCCCGCCGCGGCTTCGAAATACGTGCTCGCCGCGGCGAGTGCAACCCCCGAGGCCGGGGCCACTGATGACCTTACGATCACCGCGCAGGACACCTACGGCAACACGGCGACCGGCCACACCGGGGCCCACAACCTCGTCTTCTCAGGGGCCTCCGCCAGCCCCGGCGGCAACTTGCCGACGGTGACCAACTCCAGCGGCACCGAGATCGCCTTCGGCAGCGCGACCGCGATCGAATTCAACGCCGGGGTCGCGGTCGCCGGCGAAGGGGTCGGCGGAGCGATGAAGCTCGTCAAAAGCGGCTCCACCTCGGTTAAAGCAACCGAGGGCTCGATCACCACCCCCACTGCCGTAACTGTGACCGTGTCCCCCGGCACGGCGACCAAACTCGTGCTCACCTCGTCCACGGCGACTCCAGTGGCGGCGGCGAACTTCAACCTGACGACCACTGCGCAGGATGCCTACGGCAACACCGCCACCACCTACGCCGGCGCGAAAAGTGTCGTCTTCTCGGGCGCCTCGGCCAGCCCCAGCGGCACCCTGCCAACGGTTGTCAACAATGCCGGCACGGCGGTCGCCTTCGGCAGCGCGACGGCGCTCACCTTCACCGCCGGAGTCGCCGCCGTGGCCTCCATGAAAAACGGCTACACGAAATTGAGCAAAGCGGGCGCGACGAGCGTCTCGGCGACCGACGGCACGCTGACGACGCCCTCGCCGCTGGCGCTAACGGTCTCGGTCGGCTCCGCCTCGAAACTCGCCTTTTCCGAACTCATCGCCAGCGCCGGTTCGACCGGCTCGCCCTGCTTCTTCACCTGCACGATCACCGCGCTCGGCAACTCCGGCACCGTCAAAGCCCGCCTCATCGTCACCGACAGCGTCGGCAATACCGTCTCCAACGTCGGCTCCGGGAAAAACGTCAACGTCACCGTCACCACCGGCGGCACCATCTCCGGGGCGCCGCTGGCGATCGCCGCAACCGGCCCTGCCGTCTCGGCCACGGAATTCACCTACACCGCTCCGGTCAGTGGTGCCTTCAGCCACACGATCACGGCGGCTTTGAGCGGCTACTCCAGCGCCACCGCGGCGGTGAGCAAATAACGAGAGCCGGCCTGGGCGCCGGCGGGCCGAAGTTACCGCCGCGAGCGGCTCTAAGGTCGCTTCCGTGGCGATGTCGGTGGATCCCGCGAAGCTCGACCGCGACCATCTCTGGCACCCGTTCACCCAGCAACAGGGCTGGGTCGAGGAAGAGCCGCTGATGATCGAGCGGGCCGAGGGAGCGCAGCTGATCGACAGCGGGGGGCGCTCCTACATCGATGGCGTCTCCTCGCTGTGGTGCAACGTGCACGGGCACCGCCACCCGGGCATCGACGCCGCCGTGCGCGAGCAGCTCGACCGGGTCGCCCACTCGACCATGCTCGGCCTCTCCCACCCCAGTGCCGCCGAGCTTGCGGCGAAGCTGGTCGCGCTGGCGCCGCCGGGGCTCTCGCGCGTCTTCTACTCGGAGTCCGGCTCCACCGCAACCGAGATCGCGCTGAAGATGGCCTTCCAGTTCCAGCAACAGCGTGGCGGGCAGCACGCGCGCCGCACCTCCTTCGTCCACCTGCGCGACGCCTACCACGGCGACACGATCGGCTCGGTCTCGGTCGGCGGCATTGACCTCTTCCACGCCACCTACCGGCCGCTGCTGTTCGAGACCCACGCGGCGGAGCCGGGCGACGCCGCCGACCTGGAGCGCGTTCTCGCCTGCCATGAGGAGGAGGTCGCGGCGCTGATAATCGAGCCGCTGGTCCAGGGGGCCGCTGGGATGCTGGTGCATCCACCCGGCTACCTGCGGGAAGCGCGCGAGCTCTGCGACCGCTTCGGCGTACTGATGATCTGCGACGAGGTGGCGACCGGCTTTGGCCGCACCGGGATGATGTTCGCCTGCGAGCAGGAGGGGGTCGCGCCCGACCTGCTCTGCCTCGCCAAGGGACTGACCGGCGGCTACCTGCCGTTGGCGGCGACGCTGGCCAGCGAGCGGATCTACGAGGGCTTCCTCGGTGCGCCAGAGGAGGCGCGCACCTTCTTCCACGGCCACACCTACACCGGCAACCCCCTCGCCTGCGCCGCCGCGCTCGCCAGCCTCGAAGCCTTCGAGCAGGAGCGAACGCTGGAGCGGCTGCAGCCGAAGATCGAGCTGCTGGGCGAGCAGCTCGACGCCGTCGCCGCGATGCCCGAGGTGACCGAGGTGCGCCGCCGCGGCTTCATGGTCGGCATCGATCTCGGCGCCCATGACCCGGCGCTGCGACTCGGCCACCGGGTGACGCTGGAGGCGCGCAAGCGCGGCGCGATCATCCGCCCGCTGAGCGACGTCGTCGTCCTCATGCCGCCGCTCTCGATCTCAGAGGCTGAGCTGCGGCGCCTGGTCGAGATCACGGCCGAGTCGATCGAAGCGGCACATCACTCGGCTTACGCAGCGCCACTTGCCCAAGCGGCGTAGGCGCGAGATACGGTGCCCGGGTGAGCGAGAGAAAGCGGGGTCCCGCAGAGACGCCGAACCTCGGTGAACCGTCGACGCCGCGCCCTTCCGCCTCCGTGGTGCTTCTGCGCCGCGGCGGGAAGCATCAGGACCGGGCGCTGGAGGTGCTGCTGCTCAAGCGGAGCGAGGAGGCGAAGTTCATGCCCGGCGTCTGGGTCTTCCCGGGCGGTGGCGTCGATGCCGAGGACGGTGAGGGCGAGGCCGGGCACCGGGCTTGTGCGGTGCGAGAGCTGGAGGAGGAGGCTGGGATCGCGCTTCCCGCCGAGGAGGAGCTGGTGCTGTTCTCGCGCTGGATCACGCCGGAGGTTGTCTCGCGCCGCTTCGATGCCTGGTTCTTCCTCGCCCTCGCCCCCGCCCACACACCGCCCGAGCCGGACGGCGTCGAGACCACCGAGGCGCGCTGGTTCGAGCCGCGCGCGGCGCTATCCGCCCAGGAGGCCGGCGAGCTGACGTTGGCCTTCCCCACGATCAGCCAACTCAAATCTCTCCTGCCCTACAGGACGGCTGCCGAGGCGATCGAGGCGCATCGCGGCCGCGAGGTCGAGCCGATCCTGCCCAAGGTGATCGGCACTCCGGAGGCGCACCGGGTCGTCCTTCCCGGCGACCCCGACTACCCGGTCTGAGACCTACGTCGCAGGGAACGAATCGAGGCCCGCGTGCCAAGGGCCGGGCAGGTAGGTGTTGATGCCGCTCTCGTCCATCTCGCCCTGCAGGCGCTTGAAGAGCTGGCCGGCGTTTTTCAACGCCTCCTTCAGCTCGGCCTCGCTGCGCTCGCGCAAGCGCCAGAGGAACCAGAGCTGGCGGTCGTTGATGCCGAAGTCGATCTCGCCGGTCATCGTCGTCGTCCAGGCGAGGAAGCCGGGGCTGAACAGCTCGCGCAGCTTGAGGGGGTCGTACTCGCTCGGCACCGTGGCCAGGAAGCGCTTGTTGAAGTCGAGCGACTCGAACTCGACCTTGCGGGCGAAGCGCTGGGTGATGGCCTCGTGCCCCTCGATCGACTCGACGTTGAAGGCGGGCACGACCTTCGCCAGGTCGGGCATGTGCGCCTTGGCCAGGAGCGCTGTCGGCAGCACCGCCTTGCTGAAGAGACCGCCGACCTCGCGCTCGTCGGCATCGCAGCAGGAGCCCCAGAAGCCCTCGGTCAGTTGCCCGGTGAGCCGGTTCGTCCCCCCCACGCAGAGCGCCACTGGCCCGTCTTTCGGGTTGATCCCGCCGACCGGCTCATAGGTCAACTCATGCCGCGCCCCGTAGCGCCGCACGATCTCGGCCCACTCCGCTGCTTCCTGCTTCGCGCCCATAGCGCGATCCTATGGGGGTAGGATGGCGCTTCATGACCATCGCCATCATCGTCGTGGTCGCGATCATCGTCATCGCGGTCCTCTACTTCATCGCCAAGCGCAACTCGATCATTGCCGCGCGCAACCGGGTCGATGAGTCGTGGAGCGGGATCGACGTGCAGCTGAAGCGCCGCCACGACCTCGTGCCCAACCTGGTCGAGACGGTCAAGGGCTATGCGACGCACGAGAGCGAGACCTTCGAGAAAACGACGAAAGCGCGCGCCGAGGCGATGTCGGCCGAGAGCGTCGCCGACACCGCCAAAGCCGAGCAGAAACTGACCGGGGCGCTGGCCGATCTGCGCGCGGTAGCCGAGAACTACCCGACGCTGCGCGCGACCGAGAACTTCCAGCAGCTCAGCCGCAGCCTCTCCGAGCTGGAGGACGAAATCCAGGCCGCACGCCGGATCTACAACTCCAACGTGCAGTCCTATAACACCGACATCGAACAGTTCCCCGGCTCGATCATCGCCAACCAGGGCGGCTTCAGCGCGCGCGAGTTCTTTGAGATCGAGGACAAATCCGAGCGCGAGCCGGTCTCGGTCAGCTTCGACAAATAACCCGAGTCAACTAACCTTCCGGCATGAGCGCGACGACCGAGGCAACGCTCTGGATCTGCGAGAGCTGCGGCTTCATCTACGACCCCGCGATCGGCGATCCAGACGGCGGTATCCCGCCGGGAACGGCCTTCAAGGACATCCCCACCGACTGGTTTTGCCCCGTCTGCGGGGCGCGAACCACCGACTTCCGTCCGCTCGAGCCGGGCGAGGCCTAGGTCCCCGAGGACAGCCCGCCCGTGACCTACGACTACGACTGGGTGGTGGTTGGGTCCGGGTTCGGCGGCAGCGTGTCGGCCTTACGACTGGCTGAAAAGGGCTACTCGGTCGCCGTGCTGGAGTGCGGCAAGCGCTTTCGCGACGAGGACTTTCCCGACTCGACCGGGGACAGCCGGCGCTACTTCTGGGCGCCGCGGGTGGGGATGAAGGGAATCTTCCGGCTCAGCATCTTCAAGGACATCGCCGTGGTCAGCGGCTGCGGCGTCGGCGGCGGCAGCCTCGGCTACGCCAACACCCTCTATGTGCCCCCCTCGCCGTTCTTCGAAGACCCGCAGTGGGCGGACCTCGAGAGCTGGGAGGCCCGGCTCGCGCCCCACTACGAAACCGCGCAGCGGATGCTCGGCGTCGTCGTCCACGACAAGGACGACCCGGCCGACCAGCTCCTGCGCGAGTTCGGCGAAGAGCTGGGCGTCGCCGACACCTACCGCAAGACGCCGATTGGCGTCTATCTCGACAACCCCGGGAAGACGGTCCCCGATCCCTTCTTCGAAGGCGAGGGGCCAGAGCGGACCGGTTGCATGCAGTGCGGCCGCTGCATGGTCGGCTGCCCCCACGGCGCCAAGAACACGCTGGTCAAGAACTACCTCTGGCTGGCTGAGCACCGCGGCGTCGAGGTACAGGCCGAGCGCACCGTCACCGACATCCGCCCGCTCGGCGCCGCTGACGGCAGCGACGCCTACGCGGTGACGAGCGAGCGCTCCGGCCTGCTGCGCGGCCGCAAGCGCCGCACGCTGAAGGCG
>JBAREU010000198.1:0-4094 GCA_049796515.1 Solirubrobacterales bacterium | reverse complement strand
GAGCTGGGCGGCGTGCGCTCGTTGCGGGTCGAGGTCCAGCCGCCGCCCGAGGCGCGGCCGTACGAGATCGCCCGTGCCGAGGTCGAGCGGCCGAGCTACGAGGTGGGGGAGAAGGTTGCGACCCGCGGCGCCTACGGCGACGCGCTCGCCTGGCTCGGCTCGATCGACGAGAAGGTCGTCGCGCTCGACGGCGAGGTCGGCAACTCGACCTACGCCGAGCGCTTCGCCGCCGTGCACCCCGACCGCTTCTTCGAGATGTACATCGCCGAGCAGCAGATGGTCGCCGCCGGCATCGGCCTGCAGACGCGCGGCTGGAAGCCCTTCGCCTCGTCGTTCGGTGCCTTCCTCAGCCGCGCCTACGACTTCATCCGCATGGCGCCGATCTCCGCCGCAGACCTGAAGCTCTGCGGCTCCCACGTCGGCGTCTCGATCGGCCCCGATGGCCCCTCGCAGATGGCACTCGAAGACATCGCCGCCTTCCGCGCCGTCCTCGGCAGCGTCGTCCTCTACCCGAGCGACGCCAACCAGGCGGTGGCGCTGCTCGACGCGATGCGCCAGCACCGCGGCGTCAGCTACATGCGGACGACGCGCGAGGCGACCCCGGTCCTCTACGAGCCGGGGGAGAGCTTCGAGATCGGCGGCAGCCGCACGTTGCGCTCCAGCGACGAGGACGCGGTCACGCTGATCGCGGCGGGGATCACCCTGCGCGAATCCCTCGCCGCCGCCGAGGAGCTCGCCGGCAAGGGCATTTCAGCCCGCGTGATCGACCTCTACTCGGTCAAGCCGGTCGACGCCGACGCGATCCTCGCGGCGGCAGCGGAGACCAAGGCCCTGATCACCGTCGAGGACCACTGGGTCGAGGGCGGCATCGGCGAGACCGTCGCCAGCGTCCTCGCCGAAGCCGCTGCTGCCACGCCGCTCGTCCGCCTAGCGGTGACCGAGCGCCCCAGCAGCGGTCCCCCGGATGCTCTCTTAGCCGCCGCCGGCATAGACGCCGCGGCCATCGTCTCCTCAGCGATTACTAACGTTCGCTAATAATTCGCTAAGCTGCCGCCCATCTTTTATGGGCGGGGTGTTGCGCACGATCAGCTGCGCAGGAGTCACCCTGTAGCCGGAGAAGGACCCCCGCGACGAATGGCCAGAGGCAGAAAGAAGAGCAAGGGCGAGGCGCCCGAGGCGCCCCCGCAGCGCAATCGCAAGGGCGGTGCGCCAATCATTGAGATGCGCGACGTGACCAAGGTCTACCCCGGCGGTCACATGGCACTCGACCGGGTCTCACTGGCGATCGACCGAGGCGAGTTCGTCTTCCTCGTCGGCCCGACCGGGTGCGGCAAGTCGACCCTGATCAAGATGCTGATCCGCGAGCTCGAGGCGACCGACGGCAGCGTCCACATCGCTGGCCGCGACATCGGCGCGATGCCGGAGAAGAAGATCCCCCAGCTGCGGCGCAACATCGGCACCGTCTTCCAGGACTTCAAGCTGCTGCCCGATCGCACCGTCTACGACAACGTCGCCTACGCGCTGCAGGTGCTCGGCGCCCACCGCGGCGAGATCCGCCGCCAGGTGCCGGAGATCCTCCGCCTGGTCGGCCTCTCGACCAAGCTGCACAGCTACCCCGACGAGCTCTCCGGTGGTGAGCAGCAGCGCGTCTCGATCGCCCGCGCCTTCGTCAACCACCCGCCACTGCTGCTCGCCGACGAGCCCAGCGGCAACCTCGACCCGGTCACCTCGATCGGCGTGATGCAGCTTCTCTATCGGATCAACAAGACCGGCACGACGGTCGTCGTCGTCACCCACGATCGCGAGATGGTCGACAACATGCGCCGCCGCGTGATCGAGCTCTACGAGGGCCGCGTCGTCCGCGATGAGGTAAGCGGCGGCTACACCGAGGAGTCGACCTCCGAGTTCGGCTTGCGCATGCGGGCCGAGATGGGCGTCGGCCCCGAGGGCCAGACCAACGGTCACGCCAACCAGTCCCTCTTCTAGTCATGTCGCGACTTCTCTTCTTCACTCAGGAGGCCTTCCGCGCGCTGCGTCGCAACGGCGCACCGAGCATGGCGGCGATCGTCACCACGGTCGTCACCGTGATCCTGCTCGGCGTCCTGATTCCGATCTTCCAGACCACCCAGGCGAAGAGCGACCAGGTCCGCGACAGCCTCGAGTTCAGGGTGGCGATCTACGACGATGCGACCCAGCGCGAAAAAGACCAGCTGGAAGACGAGCTGCTGGCGATCCCGCACGTTGAGTCGGTCGAGCTGATCACCAAGTCGGCGGCGCTCGACGAACTGACCGCCGACCTGGGCAAGGAGAAAAGCGGCGAGCTGCTGGCTCAGCTGAACTCGAACCCGCTGCCAGCGAACTTCCGGGTCAAGGCCGACGACGCCGGCAACCTCGACGCGGTGCGCGCCGCGGTGACGCCGCCGGGACCCAACGGCAAGCCGCAGCCGATCTCGCCGATCGTCCAAGACGTCTTCGACCGCCAGGAAGACTCGCGCAAGATCGAGCAGGTGACGAGCGCGCTGAAGATTGTTCTGACCGTAATCACGGTGTTGCTGATCATCGCTTCGCTGATGCTGGTCGGCAACACGATCCGGCTTTCGATCTACACCCGCCGCCGTGAGGTCGAGGTGATGCGCCTGGTCGGCGCCACCCGCTGGTTCATCCGCTGGCCGTTCATGATCGAGGGGGTCGTCGTCGGCTTCTTCGGCGGCCTGGTGGCCATACTTATCCTGTGGCTGGGCAAACTGACGATCGTCGACCCGCTGAGCGACAGCATCGGCTTCCTCGCGGCGCAGAACAGCACCACGCTCTCCTTCCCGGCCCTCGTCGCGATCCTCTTCGCCGCCGCGGTGCTGGTCTCCGCGGTCGGCTCCGGCGTTACCCTGCGCCGCTTCCTCAAGGTCTGAGATTTACGTGAGGTTGGCTCGGACGCTGGGTCTGGCGGCCGCGCTGCTGCTCGTGCTCGTGGCCGGGCTCTGGCTCGGCGGCCACCCGGCGAAGATGCCGCCGCCGCTGCGCGACGTCTTCGTCGACGACTCGGCCGGCCTCACCGCCGAAGCGAGCGAACTGATCGAGGACAACTACTACCGCTCGGTCCCCCAGGCGGAGCTGACCGACTCCTCTCTCCACGGCATGGTCCGGGGGCTGCGGCGGCGCTACGACGATCGCTTCTCCGAGTACTTCTCGGCCGAGACGCTGGCCCGCTTCACGGAAGAAATCGAGGGCCGCTTCTCGGGGATCGGGCTCAGCGTGACGGGCGTGGACGATGGCCTGCGGGTTGAACTGGTCTTCAAGGGATCGCCGGCTGAAGAGGCGGGGATCGAGGTTGGTGAGACGATCGTCTCGGTCGACGGGCGCTCGATCGCCGGCCTCGGCTCCGACGCCGCCACCGCCTTGATCAAGGGCCCGGAAGGGACCGAGGTGACGGTTGGCGTGCGCAGTGCCAAAGGGGACGGCGTGCGGCAGGTCCGGCTCACCCGCGCCGAGATCTCGGTGCCGGTCGTTAGCAGCAAAATGGAGACGGTGCGCGGGGAAAAGCTCGGCTACGCGCGCCTCGCTGCCTTCAGCGAAGGCGCCCACGGAGCATTGCAGCGGGCAGTGCGCAAGCTGCAGCGCCAGGGCGCCGAAGGCCTCGTGCTCGACTTGCGCGGCAACGGCGGCGGACTGCTCGAGGAGGCGGTGCTGACCGCGAGCGTCTTCCTGCCTGAGGGGAAGACCGTGGTCTCGACCGACTCGCGCGCGCAGGGGCACGCGGTCTACGAGACCAAGGGAGGGAACCTGCCGGCGCTGCCGACCGTCGTTCTGATCGATCGCGGCACGGCCTCGGCGGCGGAGATCCTTGCCGCGGCGCTGGCCGACAACGCCGGTGCGAGGATCGTCGGCACGCGGTCCTTCGGCAAGGGTGTCTTCCAGCAGGAGATCGACCTCTCCAACGGCGGCGCGCTGAAGCTGACCGTCGGCGAGTACTTCACGCCGGATGGGACCAACCTCGCCGGCAAGGGGATCCAGCCCGACGTTCCGGCACGGGACCGGCCGGGGACGGCCCGGGACGAGGCGGTCGAACGGGCACTCGGGGTGCTGGCGGCGCAGTGAAC
>JBAREU010000197.1:0-5727 GCA_049796515.1 Solirubrobacterales bacterium | reverse complement strand
GGCGAGGGCACCGATGCCGTCGGGGCTTGGCGCAGCGCCTTCCTCTTCGCGCCGTACCTGCGCGACACGTTCGTCGCTTGCGGCGTCCTCTCGGACACGTTCGAGACGGCGATCACCTGGGACCGCTTCGAGGAGTTCCACGCGGCGACGATGGATGCGGTCCAGGCCAAGGTCGCCGAGGTCTGCGACGCCCCGGCCGACGGTCCCGGCGCGCCGCGGGTCAGCTGCCGCTTCACCCACGTCTATCCCGACGGCCCGGCGCCCTACTTCACGGTGATGGCCCCGGCGGTGCGCGGGGGAGAGGTCGAGCAGTGGGACGAGATCAAGGCCGCCGCCGCCGAGGCGGTGATCGAGGGCGGCGGCACGATCACCCACCACCACGCGGTCGGCCGCGATCACCGCCCCTGGTACGACCGCCAGCGCCCCGCCCCCTTCGCCGCCGCGCTGCGCGCAGCCAAGTCCGAGCTCGACCCTGCGGGTACGCTCAATCCCGGTGTGCTGATCGATCCATAGCTACCCTGATTGCGATGAAACCGCCGGAGAAGCCAAAGCGGGATCCCTGGCGGCTCAACGAGGAAGCACGGCGGCGTCGGCTCCGCGAAGACGGACGTCGTCCGCTTGCGTCAATCTCGCTGAGGGCCTGGCACTGAGCGAATTTCTCCGAAGTTCACCGGGAGCGCCAAACGGACGGCAAAGTAGACGTGGGTGGCCGCTTACTTGACTCAAAGGCGATCTCGACCTTCCTGCGAACCGGCGATCGGACGTTGGTCGTGACCGAGCTTGGGCGGGTAGACGTCCTTCAGGGAGGCGCTGGAAGCGGCCCAGGAAACGGAAATTCGGAAGGACTGACGGCCGGCAGCGCTACCCTCCCGCGACCGCCTTAGATGGACACGATCACCTCAGAGCATCCAACGATCCCCACCGAGCCCCCGGCCGGCGATCGCGTTGTGCCGCGGCGCTCGCCGCTGCGGGCGGCGATCAAGACCGGGCGGCCGCAGGAGTGGATCAAGAACGTCTTCGTCTTCGCCGGCCTGCTCTTCTCTGGCCAGTTCGACGACTCGCACGCGGTGCTGGAGGCGCTGCTCACCTTCATCGCCTTCTGTGCAATCTCCAGCGCCGGCTACTACGTCAACGACCTGGTTGACGTCGAGCTCGACCGCAAGCACCCGAAGAAGCGCTTCCGGCCGCTGGCGGCGGGCGAGCTCTCCGAGCGGGCGGCGATGACGATCGCGCCGTTGCTCGCGGTGGTGGCGATCGCCCTCGCCTTTGTGACCGTTAACTGGGAGGTCGGAGTAATGGTCATCGGCTACGGGATCGCCCAGATGGCCTATAGCTTCGGCCTCAAGCAGGTCGTGATCGTCGACGTGATGACCCTGGCCGGTCTCTTCATCCTGCGGGTGGCCGCCGGCGCCAGCGCCGTCGACGCCCACGCCTCGGAATGGCTGTTGCTCTGCACCGGCATGATCGCCCTCTTCCTCGGCTTCACCAAGCGCCGCCAGGAGGCCGTCTCCGAGCTGCACGAAGGGACCAGCAGCCGCCCCGTGCTGGAGCACTACTCGTTGCCCTTCCTCGACCAGATGGTCGCCCTGGTCACCACCGGCACGGTGATCAGCTACTCGATTTACGCGGTCGACTCGCCGATCGTCGGCAACGAGATGATGTGGACGATCCCGCCGATGGTCTACGGCATCTTCCGCTACCTCTACCTGATCTACGACCGCGCCGACGACCGCTCGATCGCGGCGATGGTCTCCAAAGACAGGGGCATGATCGCCGCCGGCGCCTCCTTCGTGCTCGTCGCCTTCGCCGTCCTCTACGTCTTCAAGTGAGCGAGCCTGGGGGTCACCCCTCGGGCTGAGATGGAGAGGGGCCGGGACTCTCCCGCCCCTCTCCACAGGGCCCGGCTATTTTTCGCTTTCTTTGACTTCTATGTGGACCGAGCCGTTCTCTTTGAATTCGTCGCCGTTTTCCACGCCTTCACTGGCGTCTTTGAAGGCTGTCACCGTGTAGGAGCCCGTGATCGTGCCGTCTTTGGCTACGCCGGAACCGCCCAATCCGAGGCACCCCAAAGGCACATTCGCTTGTTTCTCGTACTCAAGTTCGGTGATTGTCATTTTCATTGTCATGGTTTTCCATTGTTTGCCTTCGAGATTCTCTTCGGTATTGGTGTAGGTGACCCCCCGCACGGTCTGCGGCTCGATCCTGATGTTGCACATTTCATGTATGAAATACATCGCTTTGAGAGCGGGACAGCCAATTTCGATCGGCGGGTCTTTTTCTTCTACTGTCGTTCCGGTCAACCTGATGACGCATTCGTTGGGTTCGAAGGGCCTCCCGTCGCATTGATCGAATGTGGGGTACGTGGTGATTTCCGTCGCCACTTTTTCGAAAAATGTCCCCGCCAGGGTCGCTTCTTTGCATTTGAATTTGAATTTGCTGGCGTTGAGCGTCAAATTGAAGTCCGCCTCGTTGTGGGCTGTGATGACAGTGGGTTCCCATGAGGAATAGAATTTGTCGTTCGCCGCCGAGGCCGCCGGAGCCATTGCCGCGCTGAGCGCCAGGGCGGCCAGAAGGCAGAGGCCGAGTTGCCTGAGGTTGCGGAGTTCCATGCTGTTCCTTTCGCTTGTGATGCGCCCACGTTGGGCGAGCGCCCGTCAACAAATAGCGAGAGACAGCTGATTAATCAAGATTTTCGATCTAAAACCTCAGAAACCAACCGGGAGATCCGAGTGGAGCTCGGTCTTTCCCTTGCGCTGGAACTGCAGGTCGATCGTCTCGTTCTTGCGATAGGTGCCGAAGAGGCCGAGATACATCGCCAGCCAGCGGCCGGTGCCGACCTTCTCCTTGACGATCTCGCGGGTGAAGACGATCTCGCCGGCGCGGACGTTGTAATCGCTGCCCTCGCGTTGCTCGACCCCATTGATGAAGACGACGTAGGGGGCCTCGGCTCCGGCGGGTAGCTTCAGCCGCCGCCCCGCGGCGTAGCTGCCCTTCGGAATTTCGGTCTCATTCATCGTGCTTGCAGAGTCTCGCGGACAGCGTCGAATGGCGTGTCGTAACTGCTCGGATCGAGCTCCGTTCGCGTGACCCCGCCCCGGTAGGGCACGAACGTCCCGTCGCCACGCACGTCGATGCCGGCAACCGGCTTACGCAGCAACCTGTTGCCGGCAAGCTGCAGCCGCGCATGGACCTGGTCAGCCGGCGCGAAATCCCTCAGCATCGAAGCCGACTTCACCGACCCCTCGGCGCGGATCGCCAGCGCCCGCTCCCGCATCGCCGCCACCGCCTCGTCGATGTCGTCGAAGCGCTGGTGGGAGACGTCGGACCCGTGCCGGACAGTGAGCTTCCAGCTGGGCACCGCTGTACGGCTCAGGCACCGCGCCGCGAGCGTTTCGGCCGCCGCGCCGGCGGGCCGACGATTTTCTCCGGCCCCTCGCGCTCGGCGACGGGCACGTACTCGCGCTCGCGATGGCCGGTGTAGACCTGGCGCGGGCGGGCGATCTTCTGTTCGGGGTCGTCCTTCATCTCCATCCACTGCGCGATCCAGCCGGCGGTGCGCGGGATGGCGAAGATCACGGTGAACATCTCCGTCGGCACCCCGAGCGACTCGTAGATGATCCCGGAGTAGTAGTCGACGTTGGGGAAGAGCTTGCGCGAGGTGAAGTACTCGTCGTCGAGTGCCCTTTTCTCCAGCTCGCGGGCGATCTCGACCACCGAGTTGTATTCGGTCGCCTCGAAAACCTCGTCCATGTGCTGCTGGATGATCAGCGCCCGCGGGTCGTAGTTCTTGTAGACGCGGTGGCCGAAGCCCATCAACTTCTCTTCGCGGTCCTTCACCCGCTGCAGGAAGTCGGGGATGTTGTCGACCGAGCCGATCCGTCGCAGCATCCGCAGCACCGCCTCGTTGGCCCCGCCGTGCAGCGGCCCGTAGAGCGCCGCGACGCCCGCCGCCACCGCCGAGTAGGGGTCGACGTCGGAGGAGCCGACGCCGCGCACCGCGTTGGTCGAGCAGTTCTGTTCGTGGTCGGCGTGGAGGATGAAGAGCACGTCGAGCGCCTTGGAGAGCGCCGGCTTCGGCACGTGCTTGGCTTCGGTCTTCTTGAACATCATCGAGAGGAAGTTCTCGGCGAAGTTGAGGTCGTTGTCCGGGTAGACGTAGGGCAGCCCCATGTTGTGGCGGTAGGAGAAGGCGGCCAGGGTCGGCACCTTGGCGATCAGCCGCACCGCCGCCATGTAGCGCTCTTCGGGGTCTTCGGTGTGCTTGGCATCCGGGTAGAAGGTCGAGAGCGCGCCGACGCCGGCCAGCAGCATCCCCATCGGGTGGGCGTCGTAGCGGAAGCCCTCGAAGAACTGCTTCAGATCCTCGTGGACGAAGGTGTGGTGGGTGATGTCATAGGTCCAGCGGTCGAGCTGCGGGCCGGTCGGCAGCTCGCCGAAGATCAGTAGGTAGGCGACCTCGAGGAAGCTGGAGCGTTCGCAGAGCTGCTCGATCGAGTAGCCGCGGTGTTCGAGGATGCCCGCGGCGCCGTCGATGTAGGTGATCGCCGAGCGGCAGGAGGCCGTATTGGTAAAGGCCGGGTCGTAGGACAGCATGCCGAATTCGCCCTCGTCGACTTTGATCTGACGCAGATCCATGGCGCGCACCGTGCCGTCCGTGATCGGCAGCTCGTAGGTCTGCCCGGTGCGGTTGTCGGTGACGGTGAGGGAGTCTGCACCCATGCGGCGGAGATTCTCGCAGCTTGGAGATTCCGGTTCGTTAACGCACGGGCAACGGCTCGAACTGCGTCATCGCGTGCAGCGCCTCAAAGCGCTCGTCGATCTCCTCGCGGCTCAGCCGGGCAACCCGCTCGGTGCCGAACTCCTCGACGTTGAAGGAGGCGAGCACCGTGCCGTAGCCCATCGCCCGCCGCAGGCTGGCCTCGTCGAGCTCGCCGTCGTGGCCGTCGAGGTAGCCGAGGAAACCGCCGGCGAAGCTGTCTCCGGCGCCGGTCGGATCGCGGACGTCCTCGAGCGGGAAGCCGGGCAGGGCGAAGAAGCTCTCCGCGGTGAACAGCGCCGCGCCGTACTCCCCTTGCTTGGCGACGATCGCACGGGGGCCGTGCTCCATCACCGCGCGGGCGGCGCGGGCCAGGTTCGACTCGCCGGTCAGTTGGCGGATCTCGGCGTCGTTGACGATCAGGCAGTCGACCTCGGCGATCGCCGCCAGCAGCGAGTCCTTCGCCGTGTCGATCCAGAGGTTCATCGAGTCCAGCGCGCTGAATTGCGTCGCGTCGCACTGGGCGCGGACCTGGCGCTGCAGGTCGGGCTGGATGTTGGCCAGGAAGAGGGTGTCCGCGGCTTTCGCCTCGGCCGAAAGCTTCGGCTCGAACTCGCCGAAGACGCCGAGCTGGGTGTCCTCGGTGTGGGCGACGTTGAGGTCGTACTCGTAGCGGCCGCGCCAGAAGAACGACCGCCCGCCGGCGACTCGCTCGATGTCGCCGGTCTGCACGCCGCGGCTCTCCAGCACCTCGAACTCGGCGCTGCCGAAGTCGTCGCCCACCGGACCCACCGGCCGTACCTCGGTGAAGAAGCTGGCGGCGAGCGAGAAGTGCACGGCGGCACCGCCGAGCATGCGGTCGCGCTCCCCAAAGGGGGTCTTGACGGCGTCGAAGGCGATCGATCCGACAACGGTGAGCGACATGGCCGCAGGTTATAGGGCGTCGGGTGTGCCTCGGCGGCGCCTAACAC
>JBAREU010000196.1:0-4400 GCA_049796515.1 Solirubrobacterales bacterium | reverse complement strand
GCCAGCTGGACTGCTTCACGCCGGAACTCCGGCGGGTATGGGGGCTTGATGGGTGGCATCGACTCCTCCTTGCCTGAGTCTTTCGACCCAAGCGGTCAGGTGTCGTCGAAACCGGGGGAAGACCATTTATCCTTCTTGCGTGGATTGGAGCTGGCATTGTCCGCGTTCTACTTGGGTCTAGTACCTCGCCAATCGCTTATTTCTTTTTCGGCATCTTCTGGCTTGTTTCGGCAGTCTTGTTGATAGCGGCGATCAGGCAATTGGTCATATCAAGGAAGAAGGAACAAAGAATCGAAGCCATTGCTATTTGCGCTGGCCTGGCAGCGCTCTTTGCGCAGGGCCTGTTCGGCGATGGCGACACGATTGCTGCTGCCGCTCTTGTATTCTTAGTATCCGCAGTCGCCCTTGTGCTCTTCTATGGTCGAAGGCTATGGCGAGGGCAGCCGATTCATTCGTAGGAAGGTTGTGAACTGCTCGGTTGTGACCGTGCGATGTGGAATCCTCGTCTCTACGCATTGATTATCTGCGTGGGTCTCCTCGCGAGAGCCTCACACCGTGGCGCCCTGCAAGAGCTCGACGGCGAATTTGGAGGATGGGCCGGTCTCATTACGTTCTGGATTCCATTGGTGGGCATCCTCTGCGTAGGGGCATCACTGCTGGCACCCGTAATGAGAAGGTGGTTTCAGGGCAGAAGTTAGAACTATCGCCCACATCCACCCCCGGTCTCCCTGCAAACCAGCGCGCCGAGGGCGCTTGTCAAGGTGCTTGCGCCCGACCCCCGAAGGGGGTCGACCAGCGCCGTCGGCGCGCTTCAATCGGGGGCGCCCTGAGGAGAGCGGGCGAAGAACGGATCGGCCATCGCGCAAACGTGTCCATCCTCGGCTTCTAGCTGTCCTAACCCGACACGTCGTGAACACGACTGATGGGCGGCCGGTCCCCGATCGAGCTATGAGGTCTCGCTTCGTTGTAGTAGTCGAGCCAGTGTGGCAGGGCCTTCGCACGATCGCCTGAGGTGCGGTAGGTCAGCCCATAGGCCCACTCGCGCGCCATCGTCTGTTGAAAGCGCTCGACCTTCCCGTTGGTCTGGGGGCGGTGGGGTTTGATCGTCAGGTGCGCGATGTCCCGTTCTGCCAGCAGCTCGGCAAGGCGGCGCGAGTGCGTGTAGCACCAGGCGTTGTCGCTCATCAGGCGCTTCGGCGCAATGTTGTGGCTCTCGAAGAAAGAGAGGGCGCGGCCCAAGAAGGCGACAACGGTCTCAGCCCGCTCGTCGGGATGCAGCTCAGCGTAAGCGAGGCGGGAGTGATCGTCGACGATCGAGTGCGCGAACTCATAACCCCAGCCGGCGCGCAGCTCGGCGCTGGTCTTGTCGCGGATCCCGGTCACCCGATGACCGGGTCGCTCAAAGCGCGCGTAGCGTTTGGTGTCGACATGCAGGAGGTCTCCGGGGCAGGGCCACTCGTAGCGGACCGCCCTCTCGCGCGCCTGTCTGGGAGGCCGGGAGATTCCGTGACGGGCGAGGGTGCGGTGAACGGTCGAGTGGGGATGGCCGGTGATGCCGGCGATCAGCCTCGGGCCCCAGCCGGTGTGGCGGCGGACCTCGCAGATCCGCTCCTGCTGGGCAGCTGGGAGCGTGCGAGGGCTGTGGTGCGGTCGGCTGGAGCGGTCGCCCAAGCCCTCCCCCGAGCGGAATCTGTGCCACCACTTATGGGCTGTCGCCGGAGCGACGGAGAAGGCTCGAGCAGCGCTGCGCATCGACGCTCCCGCTGCAATGATCTGGCAGAGCTCATTGCGGGCCGCCGGTCCGAGCTTGGCCCTAGGGTGAATGTTCATCCGGGTTCTCCTTTGACTTGAGATCTCGCAAGACCCCAAGCCTCGGGCTGCCTTTTCTGACATGACTGACGCGCCAAAGCCCCAGACCGTAGTGGTGGCACTCCACCCCCTCCGCCTCCTCGTATTCCTGGCCTGGGTCGTCCAGAGATCCGCGGGTCGTCAGGCAAGCGCAAGAGGATCAGGGCGCTGCTAAACGGGTTCGGCGAGCGATTTCAGTAGGCGGGCCGAGCGCTCCGCGATGATTCGGCGATCCGGTCCAGCACCGGGCGCTCCTGGAAGGCGGCCGGCAGGGAATGGCGTGCTTCTTCGGAGGCGGCCGGAATGCGTTCGATCATCGCCCGTGACCGGCGCTCGACCAGGGTCGGTTTGACCTCGAGTTCGTTTGCCAGGCGGCGGAGGTGCCGGCGACGCAGGTAGCGGGGGCGCTTCTCGCCGCCGTACTTCATCGCCAGGTTACGGCTCGCCCCCTCGATCGCGGCGATCGAGAGCAGGTCGTAGAGCGGCGCGACGCGGATCGCTACGGGCCCGTCGAGCAGCAGCGAGTAGTTCTTCGAGTGGGCGTCGTTGTTGCCGATCAGGAAGTTGAAGAGCAGCGCATCGAGGAAGGCGATGATGTCGCGCGCGGGTGCCGCGGAATGGCGGTGAATCAGCGTCGCGCAGTCGGCGACGTTGGGTCCGCCCTCGTTTTCGTACTTGACGGCCGGTACCAGCCCGAGCGCCTGGCAGAAGTCCTCCTGGTGCAGGCGGCCGTCCGGCTTTGCCGGCGGGTCGCGGTCGTAGCGGCGGACGAGCAGGTACTCGTTGTGGTCGGCAGAGCGCGGTTCGACCCGCGCCGCTTCAAGTCCCGCGCGGTCGGCCAGGGTCATGCAGAAGGCCTCGTTGGCGACTGCGTCGACCACCCTTGGGATCGGCGCCTTGACGATGTGGGTGCTGGGAGGATTGCCCTGGCTGAGCCCAACCCGCCGCCCGTCGAAGAGGACGCCGACCTTGTCCTGAGCGCCGGCGAGTGAGATCCGGAACCCGTCCTCCTCGTCGATCGTGCCGAGCAGGGGACGGTCCGGCAACGCGCCGAGCAGCCTGCCCAGCTCCTCGTCGTCGAGCCAGCGCGGAGGGCGCCCGGCGCTACCCGGCACGGGCCCCCCGACCGGTCCGACCGAGATCGCCCCGGCGCACTCGCCGCCGATCTCGGCGAGAAGCCGAAAGGGGTTGCGCGCGGAGACGTGGAGGGTCCGCGAGATTGCTTTGAGGAAGTCGCCCTCCGGCAGCAGACCCTCGAAGAAGGGCGCGCAGCCCTCGTGGTTGTAGGCCCGTTTGCGCAAGGGGAGACTGAGCGAGACAGGAGCGCCCTTCGCCTCAATCCACTCGGCGGCGTAGGCAAAGCTGAGTTTCGCCTGGGACTTTCGCTCGAGTGTGCCGGCGCGATCGCCATGCAGGTAGACGTCCAGCGCGTCGCTCATCGCGTCCTTGCTTCGAGCCCGATCCCAAGCGCCGCGAGCACGCGCAGGACCCCGTCGAGCTGGGCGGTCTGCTTGCCGCGCTCCAGTTCGCTGATGAAGCGCAGGGTCGTCTGGGCCACGTCGGCGAGCTCGGTCTGGTTGAGGCCGAGCTCCTTCCGCCTGTTCCTGATCAGGAGTCCGAGGGCCTTGGGGCTGTCGATCGAGGTCGGTTCCATTTTCCCGTTCGGGGGAAAGTAGCGCGCACGGCTACTGCGAGGAGCTCAATTGACCCGTTCGGGCAAATTCTTGCGTCAGGTCTAGCGAAACCCCCTCTGTTTTCCCGTTCGGGAAAACAATCGCCCAGAAGCGGCACTCCAAGCCCAGAAGAACACCTCCACACGAGGCGTTCCTTGAGTGCCCATGTCCCAGCCACTGCTGCTGATCGGTGCGGGAGGATTTGCGCGCGAGACGATCGAGTTGGTGCGCGCAATCAACCGCGAGGCTCCCACCTGGGAGCTGGTCGGCCTGCTCGACGACGATCCCGAGCTGCGCGGCCAAGAGCTTCTTGGCGTGCCGGTGCTCGGTCCCTGTACCACCGTCGAGGAGTATCCCGAGACTTTCGTCGCCGCCTGCGTCGCCTCGCCGCGCGATCCCCTGCGCCGCCTGCGCCTCGTCGCCAGGCTCGGGCTGCCGCTCGACCGCTACGCAACCTTGATCCATCCGCGCGCGACGATCGCCGATTCGGCGACGATCGGCGCCGGTAGCGTCATCCACGCTAACGCCGTGCTCACCGCGGACGTCCGCCTCGGCTGGCACGTGGCGATGATGCCCGCGGTGGTCCTCACCCACGACGACGTGATCGAGGACGGAGTCACCTTCGCCGCCGGAGCCCGCGTGGCCAGCGGCGTGACAATCGAAGCGGGCGCCTACATCGGCGCCGGAGCACTCCTGCGCGAGCAGCTCTCGGTCGGCGCCGGAGCGATGGTCGGCATGGGCGCAGTCGTCACCAAGCCCGTCCCGCGCGGGGAGGTCTGGTACGGCTCGCCCGCCCGCCCGGCGGCCCAGCCACAGCACCTGGAGGCGGTCCGTTGAGGCTGCTGGTCGCGCCGCACGACCTCGGCATCGGTGGCAGTC
>JBAREU010000195.1:0-31628 GCA_049796515.1 Solirubrobacterales bacterium | reverse complement strand
CGAGAGGAGGCATTCCACACTCGGCTATCTCTCTCCGAGAGAGTTCGAGATGATCTCAACTCATCAACAAAGAGAGACTGAAAAAGTCAAACCCTGACCTGTCGCTCGAACCGGGGGAAGACCAGTGCCGTAATCGTGGAGACTCCGTCGTACTCGTGGTTCGTGCTTAGAATGGGCGTATCAAGCGCCTCACCCCCATGGGTTGCATAGCGATAGACCCCTGGTCGCGGAAAGTTGAAGTTCTGCTTTGAATGAAGGGGGGTATTTTTCAGGCGCTGACGAAACGCATGCAGTGCATCAGATGCACTCGTTCGGGAGGTATGGTCTTGCGGGAAGTGAATCCAAGCGTATAGTGCTCCTCCTGCGGCCAGAACTAACACGATCATGGCTATAAAGCGTGCACGGGACACTCCGAGTAAATTCAATCAACTGAATAGGAGAATCCCAAAAAGGTGAGATCCCAGTTCCCTTCCGAACAACGGCAGATCCAGTCGGTTGCTGAATCCGCTCAGGCTAGATGTCCGGCTCGGATCGCCATACGAGTCCGAAGCTCAGTGGATGACCTCGCAGTGGTTTCCACTTGGGCTTGCGCCGCAACAGGGCGTCGTCGACTATTTGCTCCCTCATCTCGACCAAACGCCAGTCGGCAGCGAATCCGGCCTCGATGTGCTCGCTCAAGAGATGCACATGGGTCTCGATCGCGACCGGTTCTCCAGAGGGATCGTCGAAATGGGTCGGCATGCCAGAGGCCATGATGAAGTGGGGATGCAGGCCCACCAACACGTAAGTGGCGCCGGTGCGCGCCAGGCGTGCGGCCTCGCGGTAGAGCGGCTGAAGGTCAGCGAGGTGCTCGTCGACCAGGCACGTGGTCACAAGGTCGTAGTGCTCCGCGTCAAGGCCGGTAGATGAGACGTCAGCTTCGATCAAGCGGCTATATACATCTCGGGACCTAGCCAGGGCCAGCATCTCAGGCGTGAGGTCGACGCCGTCGATCGATTCGACGCCTTTCTGCTGGAGCCAAGCCCCCGTGCCTCCCGAGCCGCAGCCGAGATCGACTGCGTGCCTGATCTCGCTCCACGGCACCTCCAGCAACTCCTCGAGCACGGCGATATCCATCGCCTGCTCGATGGAGCTTTCATAGACGGCCGCCCATTCTCCATAGCCGCGGCGGACATCGACTGTCCGGTAGCCGCGAGAATCGAAAGTCGCGAAGTCTGCCATGACTCCATTGAAGCGAACTCCTACGACGGCCGACGTCCGGCTAGATGACCGACGCCTTGCGGCAAAGGTCAAGCTGTACGTCTAGCTGAGAGTGGCGGGGGCTCGGCAATGAGCCCGCGGTGAACCAACCGATCTCATCGATCTTCTCGGGCTCCCCGATTCCAACCTCCCTCGGATCGACGAGAACTGCGAAGGAGAGAGCGACCCAGTGCGTCGAGGCGCCCTGATGGTCTCGAAGGACGTTGGTGGCGCTCAGGAATATGACCTCTTGTAGAGACGCGAGGTACTCCTCACGGACCTCGCGCGCAACAGCCTCCTCGAACGTCTCGCCGAGCTCGATCGCCCCAGCCCCACTATCCCAAGCTCCCTGCTCGTCTCGGCAGCTGTTGCTGCGTCGGTGCAGGAGGAAGCGCCGCTCCCCGTCATGGCACAAAAAAGCGCAGGAGACACCGGGGTAGTCGAATCCTGGGCGAGCAGAATTCGGCCTTGACTCTGCCGTGGACGGCGACGCCATCTCGCCATCTTCCAGACAATTTCGATCTTTCTCAAGCATCGAAGGGGCGAGGTAGCGACAGTCGCTCCGCCACCCGCCCCAGAGAGGCGACCAGCTCGGCGCTCAGGGGTACTGCCTCGCACGCTTCCGCTTCCGCCTCGCCCATGCCCGGGTAAGCGACGTTACAGCCCGGAGCTGCCGGCGGACAGTCGACGAGCGCTCCCAGCATCTCGTCCAAATCGCGGCGGAACTCTCCACCGCGCCTGAAGGCTTCGACGTCTATTGCCACCATAAAGTGTCCGATGCCGTCGTCCTCGCTCGCTCCACCGACGAGGTCCTGGCCCCGGTGCGGGCCAACCCGTCCGCCCACCAGGATCCCACACAACACGTCGATAAGCAGTGCGAGACCGTACCCCTTGTAGCCGCCGGTCTCCTCGGAGCCACCGAGGAACTGGAGGTGCGCGGTTCCGTCGAAGTAGGCACCGGGATCCTGGACGGGGGTACCGTCATCGGCCACCAGCCAGCCTGCGGGAATCCGTTCTTCGCGGCGCATCGCGGTGCGCAGCCGACCCGTCGATACCACAGCGGTGCTCATGTCGAGGCTGAAGGGAGGGCGAAGGTCGGTGGGTGCCGAGGCCGCCAGCACATTGGTTCCCACCATGGGCACGGCGCCGTTGGAGGGGCGCAGGATGCCCTGCGCGCCGAGATTCGTGAAGGCAAGCCCGACCATGCCCGCCTCAACCGCGGCTTGGGTGTAAAAGGCCATGCTGCCGCAGTGCGTGCTGTCGAACACGCCAGCCGCCCCGATGCCGAACCGCTCGGCCCTTTGTACCGCCTCCGCCATCGCGGCGTGCCCCGCGACGAAGCCAAGGCAGCTATCTCCGCAGATCAAGGCCACTGCGGCACGATCCGCCACCGGTCGCGGCTCGGCCAACGGGTCGATACGTCCGCTCAGCAGCCCGGGTACGTAGATCCTCTCCAGATTCGCCGCCCCGTGACTCTCTACCCCCCGCGTGTCGGCAAAGACCAGGGCGCTTGCTGCAATCGAGCTGCCAGCTGAGGGCACACCTGCCGCCTCGAAGACGCTGACGTAGAACCTGTGCAGAACCTGCGGGTGGACGTCGATTGAGGAGGTCATCATCCGATTTTTCGGTCAAATGCAAGGACCAGCGCGCTGACGCGCTCCGCGTACTCCTCGAGGTCGGTGCGAAACACGTGCTCACGTGGGGTGTGAGCGCCGTTTGCGCCGAGGTCACCCGGGCCGAAGACGATGGTGTGCCCGACGCTGCCGGCAAGCCACATCGCATCGCAAGTGAAGGGCGCGGGGTCGCCGTCGGGGTCGTGTCTCGAAATGCCCACGGCGCCTAGCAGGCTCTCCATCTCCTCGTCCCGATTGCGCAGGACGGGCAGTCCGCGCTTGAGCCAGGTGAGACTGCAGACGTCGGTCAATCGCAGTGCCGACCGCTTGGCGATCGCAAGCTGGCCAAAGCGAGACGCGAAGCGATCGGCCACCTGCTCGAAAGCGGCTTCAACATGACGCTCGATGGACGAACCCTGCTCCTGGCTCCCGTAGGAGAAATTCAGCAGAAGGTGTCCGCTTCCGAAAACGCGATCATGGGTGCTGCCGGTGGACATCCCGGCAATGCACATCTTGGCGCCGATCTCCTCAACGCTGGGTCCCACCAGCTCCGCCAGGTCGCAGACGACGCTGGCGAGGATTAGCGTGGCGTTGTCGCCCAGCGCCGGCTCGTCGTCAGTGGAGCCGGCGCCGTCCACCGCGATCCGGGTCGTCATAGAGACGGTGCCATGATCGAAGAACCCAAGCTGGGATGCCTCGGCGACGACGTTCAGCCGCCCGAGATAACCGCGCTCTGCCATCTCGCGCGTCCCGTACACGCCTAGCGCACCCCCCTCCTCACCACCCACTGCGTGCAAGAGCACGGTAATGCGGTCTCGCAAGTCGGGCCGGGTGGCAACCGCATCACGAACTCCGGCGAGCACCGCTACTACGGGCCCCTTGGCGTCGATCGCGCCGCGACCCGTCAGGGTGCTCTCGTTGACGGTTACCTCCACGTCACCGCCCACCGTGTCCAGGTGCGAATTGAAGACCAGCGTCCGATCGGATGGGCGGGGTGGGCCGAGGCGGAGGACAAGATTGGGCTGGCTGGAGAGAAATACCTTCCCCATCTCGGCCGCGCGCTCGAGGACGGGCAAAGGTACGCCCGGACGTTCGATCGCTCCCCGCTCGGGTGGGGCGAAATGCTCGATCTCGAAGCCGGCGGCGACGGCGTGCTCCGCAAGCAGGCACTGTGCGTCGCGTAGCGCCGAGGGCCGCCCAGTCTCCATCGGCGTCGTCGTGTCTACTCCCAGCAGCTCAAGCAGTAGGTGCTCGTCGGCCGGTGCCCAGGCGCTCATCCGGGCACCCCGGACGGCATGCGAAGCGCCCCTTCGCGGACACTACTCCCCGGTACGATGCGACGCAGCAGACGCTCGAAGCGCTTGGCGTAGCCGAGGAAGGAGGAGCGCAGGACGTCGTCCCCACTCGACTTGCCGAGGTGGAACACGCGCGATAGCTCCGGCTCGATGCTAAGACAGCCGCGATAACCACCCTCGATCGCAGTCGCGAGGCACCCGTGCACGTCAGCGTCCCCCTCGCCAGCCATGGTGAAAACTGGCTCCCCCCCGTCCGTTGCCACGCCGTCCTTGACGTGGATGTGGCGGACGTAGGGCAGAACGCCGGCCAAATAGGCGAGACCGTCGTAGCCGTAGGCCACCGGGTTGCCGAGATCGAAGAGGATGCCGAGGGCAGGGCTGTCGACTGCGGCAAGCAGGTCTAGCGCTCGTTCCGGGTGCTGCGACGCCCAGCCGGCGCAGTTCTCCAGGAGGAGGACGATCCCCGCAGCCTCGGCGCGCTCCACGAGCGCGCCGATCCGGCGGACGACCTCGTCGCGCCAGCTGGTCTCCCGCCGGCCGTCGTTGGGATAGGACATCATTCGCACGTAGGGCGAGCCGAGCATTCGCGCCACACTCAGGATGGCGTCGAGCTCGGCCACCTCCTGATCGAACGGACAGCCGATAGGCCGCTCCCAGTTGCCGATTGCCGACGCCACCACGGGCACGGAAACGCCTGCTTTGCCCAGACGCTCGGTCACGCGCAGGAGGGATGCTTCGCCGAGCTCGTGAACAGGCCGCTCATCAAGCGTGCGCAACTCGACCCGCGACCAACCCAACTCTGCGATCACACCGATCTGCTGGTCGAGAGTACGCCCCCCCTCATCGCCAAGGCCGCAGAGATGCAGGGTCTCCATCAGGATGCCAGGCGCTGCCGCGACTCGAAGAAACGAACCACGGTATCGGCGATGCGCTCCACCTCGGCATCGCTGAGGTGCGGATAGATCGGCAGCGCGAGGTTACGCCGTCCGGCAGCAGCCGCCCGAGGGAAGGATCGTGCTCCGGCGTGGGCTCGGAATCCAGGCTGGGCAGGGAGCGGCAGCGGGTAGTAGACGTGCGTGCCGATGCCGCATTCGCTGAGGTGAAGCCTCAGCTCCTCGCGGGCGTCGGTCAAAACCGAGTAGACGTAGTAGCAACGCCCATCGTGCCCCGCGGGAGGGGGAACCAGGCTGTATTCGCGGAGCGACTCGAAGCACTCGGTGTAATAGGCCGCGATCTCCGCGCGGCGCGCCAAGCGTCGATCGAGGCCGTCGTACCGGCGCAGCTGGAAGGCGGCAAGAATCTCGTCCATTCGGTTGTTCTGGCCGATTGCATGGTGAACCCCCCGCTGCGAGTCGGTCTGGCCGTGGTTGCGAAGCATCCGGCAGGAATCCGCTACCTCGGAGTCCTCGGTCAATACCACGCCGCCCTCGCCGATCGCGCCGAGGGCCTTGACCTGGAAGAAGGAGAAGACCCCGGCGTCACCCCACATTCCCGCCGGTCGGCCTCGCAGGGACGCGCCCTGGGCGACTGCGGCGTCCTCAATGACCCGCAGCCCCTGCGCGTTCGCGATCTCCCCGATCGCCGGCATGTCCGCCATGACCGAGAAGACGTGCGCAGGCATGACTGCCCTGGTGGCCGGGGAGATGCTTGCCTCGACCTCGTCAGGGTCCATCACCAGCGTCTCCTCGTCGATATCGACGAACACCGGCTTGGCGCCGGCGTTGATAACGGTGCTCGCGACGGGTTGGCAGCAAAAGGCGGGAACGATGACCTCATCGCCCGAACCGATTCCCAGGCTTTGCACAGCCAGCGCTAGCCCGCCCGTCCCGCTGGCGCAGGCAATGACGTACGGTGCGCCGGTCGCCTGGCGTACCCGCTGCTCCAACTGTTCCACACGTTCGCCGAGGATGAACTTCTGGCGGCTGTCGAGACCGACCTCGCGAACAACGTCGAGGATCGCAAGCCGCTCTTCCTCGAACATGTTCGGCGGAAAGAATGGAAGCAGAGAGGTACTCATCGTCGGTAGAAGCTTTCAATCACATCGCCGACTGCGTCAACGTGGCTGTCTCTCATATCCGGATACAAGGGGAGCGCCAGAGTCCGGCAGCACGCCCGTTCGGCGATTGGGTGCTGACCCTTTACCCCGCCGAGATGAGCAAAGCAGGGTTGAAGGTGAAGCGGACGCGGGTAGTACTGGGCGGTTTCTATGCCGCTTGCCGACAAGTACTCCGCCAGATCATCACGGCGCTCCGCCTCGATCAGATAGACGTACCAGACTGGGTTGGTCGCCGCGCATCTTGCCGCGATCCGGGGCGTGGCGACGAAGTCAGCCAAGGAGCTGAGACGATCGTCGTACAGCCGCGCAAGCTCCGCCCTGCGCGCAATGTCTCGGCTCAGGCGCTCCAGTCGCGTCAACAGGACCGAGGCGAGGATCTCGTCCATCTTGCTATTGGTCCCGCACACGCCCGCGGCGTTCGAGATCCCCGAGATCCGCGCGATCGTCGTGCCCATCCGACCGTGATGCCGCAAAAGACGACTGCGATCAGCGATCACCGGGTCGTCCGTCAAGATCGCGCCAGCGTCGCCGAGCGTTCCCAGGGTCTTAGTTGGAAAGAAGGAGAGGACGCCACCACGCCCGCGTAGGCCTGCATGCGCCCCGCCGTACCACATCCCAATTGCCTCAGCGCTGTCCTCGAGCACCTCGATGCCGAGATCCGCGGCCATCCTGCCGATTGCCGTCATGTTTGCCATCTGGCAAAAGAGGTGAACTGGCACCACTGCCCGCGTCCTTTCGGTTGCCACAGCAGCTGCCGCGTCCACGTTGATCGTGTAGCTACCTGGCTCGATGTCGACGAACACGGGCCGCGCCCCGACGCGGGCGATCATCGACGCGGGTGAGATCCAGGTGAAGCAGGGCAGGATGACCTCATCGCCGGGACCGATCCCGGCGGCCCGGTAGAGCAGTTCGAGGGCATCGGTGCCGCTATTCACGCCGATCGCATAGCGGGCGCCCGTATAACGCTGGATCGCGGCCTCAAGATTCTCCACCTCGGCCCCGTGCGAGTACTTTCCCCGGTCAATCACGACCTCGATACGAGAGCGGAGGGAGTCCCAATCCTCTTCGAAAGACGCCCGCTGATCGTGGAACGGCACTGAAGAGCGAGGGTCCGCAGGCCTTCTCGCCAGTTGCTGAGCCGTCACTGGACCGCCTCCATGCGCCTCGCGAGGCTGGCCCCGCCCGCTGCGCTGTCACGGGCCTCGAGCAGCAGCTCGATCGCCTTCGCGTGGATCGTCAGATCACTACACGGCATGCGGCCGCCGCCCGCAAAGTAGGCGTAGGCCTGCGCCATGAAGGTCTGCACGGTGTCGTCCTCGAACATGCGGTGATCGAGGACGCGGCCATCGGCGTCGATGATCGACATCTGCGAGTAGAGATCAGCGCTATCGCAAGGGTAGTGGCCAATGAGGCGAGTGCCATCCCTCCAGCGCACGAATACAGAACGCTCGCGCCTGGGAGAGCACAGGTTAGTGAGTAGGTGAACGTCGTAGCCGTGCGCCGAGTGGAGCAGCATCTCGGCGGCCCCCATCATCTTGACCCGCCGGCCGTCCACCTCCAAGTCGCCGGAACGAGCGTAGCCGACGCTCATCCCCATACCCGACAGGTGGAGCGCCAGCGCCATGAGGTGCGGCATCTCAATCGCAAATGCCGTCGTGTGGGCACTGGTGGAAAGAGACTTCCCGACGCGCGACTTCGAGCTGCGCAGCGTGATCTGCTCGACGCGGCTGTGCGAGCCCGCGAGCAGGCAGTCGACAACGGTGTCGGTCAGCCGACTTGCCAGCCAATTCGCCACGACCAGGAGGTCCATGTCCTCGGCTGTTGCCAACTGCCTGATGTCATCGAGGTCCGCCTGAGTGGTGACCAGGGGCTTCTCGACGATGATCCGACGGAAGCCCATGCCCGCGCACCGGCGGATGACGTTCGCATGCGTATTCGGTGGGCTGCAGACGTGCACCACCGTGTGCTCCACAGGGAATGCGCCAACGAGCTCTTGGAGATCACGGGCCAGCATGGCGCCCGCCGGTGGACCCAAGCCAACCGCGGCGATCGGCTCGACGATCCCGATTCGATCGGCGACCAACCGGTCCGACTGCAACCGGCGGAGCGCTGGGAGATGGAACGCTCGCGCCGCGTAGCCGTGTCCGACGACGATCGCGTGCAGAGGCCGGTCGCGGGCTTGCCTCATCTCACTGCGATCGTTTGACACCACAGTCCTCGGTTGCCTTACTCAGACCGCGCATATCGAGGCTTATACACACCGATAAGACATCCAAGCAAGTACAGCCAGCGGGAGGAGCGCACCGATGCCAAAGAAGTTCTCAACGAAGAATCTCACTGTCCTTGAAGAGCCCTCGCCCCAGGCGGCAGGAGTGGGCATCTTCGAGTTCACCGACGACTACTCTGTTTTTCACCACGGCAAGATGCCCGACCTGATCCCTGGCAAGGGTGAGGCAATCGCCCGGATGGCAGCCTTCAATTTCGAGCTCCTGGCGGAGGCTGGCGTCCCAACCCACTACCGAGGCTCCCCCACCCCTGACAGGATCGAGTTTGACCTCCTGAGCACCCCCAACCCGGAGATCGAGCCCATTGAGCCTGGCACCGGTTACTACATGATCCCGCTGCAGGTCATCTTCCGCAACGCACTGCCTGCCGGGGCGTCGGTCTTTCGCCGCCTCGAGAGTGGCGATGTCACTCTCGACCAGCTCGGCTTGGCTAGCCCGCCGGTCGCTGGCGTGCCGCTCAACCGCCCGCTCGTCGAGTTCACGACCAAGCGGGAGGAGATCGACCGCTTCGTCGACCGAGACGAGGCTAGCGCCATCGGCGGCCTGCGCCCCCGTGACCTCGCCCGGATCATCGAGCTTGTCGAGAAGATCGATGTCTGCATCACCGCGCATGCCGAAAGCGTGGGGCTCGAGCACGCCGATGGCAAGGTCGAGTTCGGCATGCTCGAGCCGGGCGAGATCGTCCTCGTGGACAACGCCGGCACGCCTGACGAGAACCGGTTCCTGTTCGACGGCAGGCACGTTGGTAAGCAGGTCATGCGCGATCACTACCTGGTGCAGGGCCTGGAGCGCAGCGTCCAGGAATGGGCGGCCGCCGGCCGTCCGCGATCCTCCTGGCCGACGCCCGAGCCACTGCCGCCGGGCTTCGTGAGCACGCTCTCGGACATGTACCGAGCACTGGCCGAGCGCTGGATCGGCGAGCCGATCTGGGGGGCGCCGCCACTCGAGGACCTGATGGAGACGGTTGCACTGCTGGACTCGGGTGCAGTCCGATGGTGAGCACGGAGCTCGTGGTCGTTGGCTGTCAGTCTGGAGACGAGGGGAAGGGGAAGTTCACCGACATCTTCAGCGCCGGTGCATCGGCCGTCGTTCGCTTTCAGGGCGGTCCCCACACCGGCCACACGGTGGTCACCGCCGACGGCGAGTACCGGTTCATCCAGCTCCCAGCGGGGATGCAGCGGGGGATCCAGGGGGTGCTCGGCAACGGCTGCGTGATCGAGCCCGGAGGACTCCTCGGCGAGCTCGATGAGCTTGGACTTGAGCCAAGCCCGGAGCGGCTCCTGATCAGTGAGAACGCGCATGTGGTCATGCCCTACCACCCCCTGCAGGACGAGGCCATGGAGCGCTGGCGCGGCAACCGCCTCGCCACGTCGCCCACCAGCGGCTTCGTGACGGGCGCCGGCCAGCTCGGCTCGACCAAGCGGGGGGTGGGGCCCTGCCGTGAGGACAAGATCGCCCGCATCGGCATCAGGATGATTGACCTGCTCGACCGCGATCTGCTGAGCGCGCAGCTGAAGCGACTGGTCCCGCTCAAGATCGCGTACCTGGAACGGGTGCACAAGATGCCGGCGCAACGGCTGCAAGGGGAGATGGAGGTCGA
Source organism: Solirubrobacterales bacterium (assembly GCA_049796515.1). Lineage (GTDB taxonomy): Bacteria > Actinomycetota > Thermoleophilia > Solirubrobacterales > 70-9 > VRUE01. The sequence goes on along the minus strand of JBAREU010000195.1, from coordinate 21,540 downwards.
TCGGCTGATCGAGGAGTGCCTTGACTACGGTCGGCGGCTGGCACCCTGCATCGGGGACGTCTCAGCCGCCCTGCGAAGGCTTCGCGCGGACGGCGGCTACGTGGTGTACGAGGGGGCCCAAAGCCTCGCACTGGACGTCGAACACGGGACCTACCCGTACTGCTCAAGTGGTTACAGCGCCGCCTGCGGCGTGACGGTCGGGACCGGCTCGCCGCCCAGTACCCCGTACACCGTTGTCGGCGTGGCCAAGGGGTACATGGCGCAGGTCGGCGGCGGCCCCCTGCCGACGGAGCTCGACGGCTCCGTGGCGGACCACCTGGTCGACCGTGGGCGAGAGGTTGGCACGGTCACTGGGCGCCGGCGCAGGGTGGGATGGTTCGACATGGCGTTCGTCCGGAAGGCGATCGAGATCGACGGGATACGCCATCTGTGCCTGACGAACATCGACGTCCTCGCCGGCCTGCCGGAGGTGTGGATCTCGACCGGCTATCGAGTCGACGGCGAGATCCGTAGCATCTATCCGGCGGCGCTGGGCGAGGCGGCGAGGGTCGAGCCAGTCTACGTGAAGCTCGACGGATGGGACGAGCAGGATTGGGACGAGGTCGCCTCCGCAGGGTACGAAGCGCTCGCGCCCGCAGCCCGCGCCTACGTCGAGTTCATAGTTGAGTCGCTCGACGTGTCACTGGCGGCCGTCAGCATCGGGCGCCGCCGGGATCAGACGATCTTCGTCGACGCCCCGGTGCGCGGTGCGTTCACCCTGTCGTAGGGCGCTCTCTCCTCCTAGGCTGGTGGGGGAGCGGACAGCCGATCCGCGATCGCCTTGTCGTAGGCGGCGGTGCCGCGAAATGCCTTGGCGGCAAGGCGCCTGCGCTCCTCGATCCCAATGGCGTCCGGCCTCCCGCCGTGCCTGCGGATGGTCGTTGCGACTGGCTCGTAGTCGGCAGGATCGACCAGAGGCAGCACCCAGCGATGGCTCTTTGCGGCGGCGCGCACCATCGCCGGGCCGCCGATGTCGATGTGGTCCGGCAGATCATCGGGGGCAACGCGAGCCTCGGACTCGGCCGGCATCGAGTAGAAAGTGCAGGCGACGAGGTCGATGCTCGCAATGGAGCGCTTGCTTACCTCACCCTCATCCTGGGCGTTTCCACGGCGATAAAGCAGGCCCGCGAAGATGTCCTGATGGAGGGTCTTAACCCGACCGCCGAACAACTCGGGCATTTCGATCAAGGCATCGACCGTCTCAGCCGGCACGCCACAATCCTGCAGCCGAGCCACGGTTCCGCCGGTGCCGACGATCCGCCATTCCATCTCATGGAGTGCCTTGCCGAGCTCCTCGATACCCGCCTTGTCGGAGCTTGCGACGATCGCCAAGGGCGCTGCAGACCGCTCGTTCAAGCCGGGACCCCCTCGAGGACGACCGGATGGTTCTGTGCGCAACTCCACCAGTGCTCACGTACCAATCCCCTGGAGCGCAGAGACTCCACCCAAGCGACCGCGTCTGCTGGACGGCGGCTGAAGGCGAAGCACATCGGCCCGGTGACGCTGAGGCCGATCGCGTCGATCTCCGCAGCGTCACGGGCCTCTCGAAAGACGGTCTTGATCTCCTCCGATTGGACCGCAATCTGCTCCTGCTTGTAATGGTGCTCGTAGGTGAGAACGTTGAGCGCGTCGCAGAAGGCGCCGTAATCGGACTCGGCGACTGCAGGGGCCATATGCATCAACATGTGATGGGCGGTCCGGCGCGCCTCCTCCACCGGGATCGGCAGCGTTTCGCGAAACCAATCCAACTCCGGTGCCCCACTCAGCTCCGTGCCGACGCCGAGGAAGATCAGGATCGGCCAGGGCGGAAAGGGCATGCTGACGAGCGGCGGCGGCTTGCGAGCCGCGCCCGCGAACCGGCTCGGAACCAGGTATCTCTGCGGATCCTCGCCGAAGTCGGGGGGATTTGCGTGACCGCCGTCGATGAGGAAGCCCCCGGCGTCGATCAGGTTGACGCTGGCGCCCGAGGTCCCCGCCCGCCCGGCGGTCTGGGCCAGCTCCTCGGTCGAGCTGACGCGCCCGCAAAGCTGCATGTACGCCTTACCGATCGCCAACAGCGTGGTGGTCTTCGACCCGAAGCCGGTATGAGCCGGCAGTGGCTGCTCGACCACAACCTCCGCAGGCGGAGTCTGCCACCGCTTCCGCAGGGCTCGCAGGAACTCAACGATCTCGGCCACGTGTCGGGCTCGGCCATCGTCATCGACGACTGCGACCCGGTCCGCCGGGCGCACGACGGCCTGGAAGCTGGGGTCGCGCAGCGACATCGACGCCATCCCGTTGCGCCGCCCTCCATTGCCGTTCAGGTCTATCAAGGTGAAGCTCAGACGACCCGCGGCGCGTACCCTCACACCCCAGCAGCCCGCTCCAAAGGGAAGATCCGCCCGGTGCAGCTCGGGCGCGGCCATCACCGTAGAATTCATACCTAAGCAGACTTCCACGGCGCACTCACTTTGTGCAAACCGGTATTGGTAGCTTAGTCGCGTAATGCTGTCTTTGGGAGTAATCGGCCTCGGAGAGATATCACCGTACTATCTCGCCGCGATCGAACAGAGTGCGGACATCCGGCTTCGGGCCGCCTGCGACAAGGACCCTGACCGCCTCGGGCCAGCGGTAAAGATGGGCGCCGATACCACGACCGACTATCGCGATCTGCTCGCCCTCGACGACCTCGACGCCGTAGTCGTCAATACCCCCAACCACCTTCATGCCGACATCTGCCTGGCTGCGGTCTCCGCCGGCCGTCACGTCTGCTGTGAGAAGCCGCTCGTGCCTTCCCACATCGGGGCGCAGGAGTTGAAGGCTGTCGCAGACCAGGCCGACAAGGCGCTGTTCACCGCCTTTCATCGTCGCTACAACCGCAACGTGCGCGACCTTGCGGAATGGCTGCAGGGCGGCGCGCGGGGAAGCGGAGGCGTCAGACGGTGCCGCGTGCGGTACCTCGAGCGGATCGAGGACCACTGCGGCGGCGATGGCTGGTACCTCGATCCGGCATCCTGCGGAGGGGGGTGCCTGATGGACAACGGCCCGAACGCGCTCGACGTCGCCTGCCTGCTGGTCGGGGATTGCGAGGTGACGGCCGCGCGCATCGAGTCGCGCGATGGCATCGACGTGCGAGCTGCGATCGATCTGAGCGCCGGCGAGACGGAGGTACGCGTGGAACTGGATTGGGCCTACGGCCATGGCGAGCTTAAGGACGTTCGGCTCGACTTCGCCGATGGATCAAGCGCCACCGCGGACATGCTCGCCGGGTTCCCCGCTTTCAAGTCCTCGCTGTACCACGAGTATGCGGGTGTTCTGGATGACTTCGCACGGGTCGTCGTCGACCCGGTCAGTAACAGCGGCAAAATGGACCTCTCCGTTGTGAAGTTGGTCGAGGATGGCTACCGTCTGGCTCGCGAGGTCGACAAGGTCGTAATCGATGCGAACTGAGACGAGGGCGGCAAAGCACACGGTTCGCGCGATCTTCGTCAAGCTCCTGCGACATAGCCGCACCGATCGCGGCATGACGCTGATCGAGGAGGACAGCCGCTGCATCCGTCGGGGTGAGCTGCACGAGATCGTCGTGACGGATACCGATCCGCTTCCCGGTGGGCGGATAGACCGCGTCGGCTTCCTTGGGTTTGTGGAGGTCACCAGCGCCGGCGTGATTGAGGTCGGCGATCGAGTCTTGTTGCGTGAGAGGCCGATCGGCACGGTGGTGGGATTTGACGCCTGCCACTATCCGAACCACTACAACGTCCTGATCCGCGCCGGCGAGCTGCTGACCGCGACGACGACGGAACTCGGGCTCGACGACGAGATGGCCTTCCTCGACGCAGCGGACGACGCGTAGAAACAGGGCGCCGGGACCGCCAGGAAACCACCGATGCAAAGCGCAATGGACAAGCTTGTGTCCCTGCTAGAGCGACGGCGATGGCTGGTGCTAGGGGCGTGGATCGTGCTGCTCATCGTGTCACTCCCGTTCATGGCGCAGCAGACCGAACACCTGAAGAGCGGCGGCTTCTCGGTTCCGGGATCGGGTTCGGAGGCAGTCGACCATGCGCTCCCCAACTTCCAGGGCGCCCAGAACCGGTCGCTGTCGGTCGTCGTCGCGCGCCAACCCGGCGGCGACGCCGCCGACGTCCGCCGAGAACTGGCACGAGCGGCAAGGATCGTTGACGCGATACCGGATGCGGAGTTGGGATCGAGCGCGCTCGCAACCGCGCGGGCCGACGCCTCGCGCTCAGCGGTGGTCATCGCTGCCATTACGACCTCAGGCGGTATGGATCGCACCGCGGAGCAGGCAATCGAAATGCGAGAGCGGCTCCTTGCGGGCGGGCGCGCCAACAGCGGAGCCGAAGCGCACCTCGTCGGTGAGGCAGCCCTCTGGGCCGGGCTGCAGGATCTCAGCAAGCAAGATCTTGCCAAGGCAGAGGCAATCGGCTTCCCAATCGTCCTGCTGATCCTGCTCGCAGTCTTCGGCTCGCTGGTGGCGGCTGCACTGCCGCTGGCGCTGGGATTCGTCAGTGTCGCGATCACCGGGGCCGGTGTCTTCTTCCTGTCCCAGGCGACCGAAATGTCGATCTTCGTCACCAACGTCGCATCGATGATCGGAATCGGCGTCGCCGTCGACTACTCGCTATTCATCCTTGCGCGATACCGCGAGGAGGCTCGCACGGGGATGCCACTCGCGGAGGCGCGGAGGCTCGCGATGCGCACCTCCGGAGTGGCGGTCACCTTCTCGGGGATCACGGTGATCGTTTCGCTGGCAGCGCTTTTCCTGATCAACTCGGCGGTTCTGCGCTCAATGGCGATGGGCGCTGTGCTTGTCGTCGCTATCTCGATCTTGGCGGCGATCACCTTCCTCCCGGCGCTGATGGTCGTCACCGGCCGACGCGGCTATGCACCCGGGCGACCTGCCGGCGCGATCGCCTGGGTCACCACTCGATTTGGACGACTGCGTCGTCGATCGAGGCACGAAGCCGCTTCTCAGCTCGGCTTCTGGCAGCGCTGGACGGCATTGGTGACTCGGCGGCCAATCCTGACTGCTTTGCTCAGCGCGGGATTCATGCTGGTCTTGGCGGTGCCTGCGCTTTCCCTCAAGACCGGCGATGGTGCCCTTCGGCAGCTACCTAGGGCCAGTGAGGCACGAGTGGGGGCGGAACTGGCCGCCGAGAAGCTCGGGCCCGGGGCGACCGGCCCGGTCGAGGTGGTCGTGAGGTTCGACCGGGGAACGATGGGTATCCCGTCCAACCGCCGTCCTCTCCGCCGCTTCGTGACGGAGCTGAGGCGCGACCCAGGCGTCGCCGCTGTGGAAGGACCGGCGCCTTCGCACGACCAGGCCACCGCACTCCTCATCGTCACTTCCCGTCACGACCCGGAGAGCAAAGGCGCGCGCACACTGGTCGACCGTCTGCGCCATGGGGCACCCGATGGAGCGGCGCTTGCGCAGGTGGCCAATTGGGACGTCGGCGGTGCAACCGCGTCGGTCGAGGATTTCCGCGTGCAGGTTTCGGATTCGCTCTGGAAGATCGCTCTGTTCGTGCTCACGTTCAGCTACCTCGTCCTGTTCGTTCTGCTCCGGTCGGTGCTGCTGCCGCTGAAGGCGGTCATGATGAACCTGCTCACCGTCGGCGCCGCCTATGGAGTGCTCGTGGCGATCTTCCAGCGCGGTTGGCTTGATGGCTTCCTCGGCTTCCAATCGCTCGGCTACGTCCACACGATGACCCCCGCGCTTCTGATGGCAGTCGTTTTCGGCCTCTCCATGGACTATGAGGTCTTTCTGCTGAGCCGGATCAAGGAGCGCTACGCAATAACCGGCGATTCCACCGTCGCCGTCACCCAGGGCCTGGCAAGCAGCGCCGCCACGATCTCGAGCGCCGCGCTGATCATGGTCGCTGTCTTCACCGTTTTCGCCGGCGTCGGCATCCCGTCGGTGAAGGAGATCGGGGTGGGGCTCGCCGTGGCGATAACGCTTGATGCGACCGTTGTGCGACTCGTCCTCGTCCCCGCGACGATGGAGATCCTTGGCCGCTGGAACTGGTGGCTGCCGCGACCACTCGATCGCGTTCTGCCGCGGACGAGCTTCGAGTTCGAGTCCGCGAGCCCGGCGGCCCACAGGTCCGGGCCGTCATCGCAAGCTAGGCGCCGCGCCGTCAAGCCGAGATGAGATGCTCGTCAACGAGCTGCGCGGCCAAGCCGGTGTAGCTCTCGGGCGTGAGGTCCAAGAGACGCTGCCGATCGGCGTCCGGCAGGTCGAGCTCGGACACGAAGTGCCTGAAGTCAGCTTTCGAGATCGCGGCTCCTCGAGTCAATCGCTTCAGCCGGTCATAGCCATCCGCCGCGCCGTGCCTACGTAGCAACGTTTGGACCGCCTCGGCGAGAACCTCCCAGTGGCCGTCGAGCTCGGCGCGCAAGGCCACCTCGTCAGCCTCCACCCTCTCCACGCCGGTGGTCGCCGACCGAAGCGCCACCAGGGAGTGACCGAAGCCGACTCCCAAGTTGCGAAGCGCTGAGGAGTCCGTCAGATCGCGTTGCAGACGTGAGATCGGCAGCTTGCGGGCAAGGTGATCCAAGATCGCATTGCTCATTCCCACGTTCGCCTCTGCATTCTCGAAGTGGATCGGGTTCACCTTGTGCGGCATCGTCGAAGAGCCGACCTCGGCCGCGGCAACCCGCTGCCGGAAGCATCCCGCCCCGACGTAGGCCCACATGTCAGCGGCAAAGTCGGCAAGGATGGTGTTGAAACGGGCAACCGCCTGCATCAGCTCTGCGATGTAGTCGTGCGCCTCGATCTGCGTGGTCAACGGCGACCAGGCCAATCCCAGGCGCTGCACAAACTCACGTGAGATCTCGCCCCAGGCCGCCTCCGGGTAGGCCACAACGTGAGCGCCGAAGGTGCCTGACGCGCCGTTGAACTTACCGAGGAACTCGATGTTGGAGAGGCGCATCAGCTGCCGCTGCCAACGAGCCACGTAGACCGCGAGCTCCTTGCCGACCGTCGTCGGGCTCGCCGGTTGACCATGCGTACGAGCCAGCAGGGGAACGTCCCTCGTCGCTTTTGCCTGTGCGGCGACCTGCTGCACGAGCTCCGCTGCCGCCGGTTTCCATACCTCGTCCAGACCGCCACGCAGCAGGATCCCGTAGGCAAGGTTGTTGATGTCCTCAGAGGTGCAACCAAAATGTATGAACGGCTGCAGATCGCCCAGTCCCAAGCCGCGCACGCGCTCCTGGAGAAAATACTCGACGGCCTTTACATCGTGATGCGTATCCCGCTCGATCTCCTTCACCCGGGCGGCCGCCTGATGGTCGAATTGCGTGACTAGACTTCGCAGCGACGATACCTCCTCTTCGCGGAGATCTGGGACGCCAGGAAGGCCTGCGCGGGTGGACTGCTCTACCAACCACTCGACCTCGACATGGAGACGGAAGCGGATCAGCGCACCCTCGGAGAAGTAGGTCGCAAGAGGCCACGCAGCCTCACGGTAACGACCATCCAAAGGGCCAATCGCCTCAGTACTCCCCCACTGACATATATCCATGGACTAGTGCCCAGGTTATAGTCCTGGCACGGTCATGTGTATGTACTGGCTCACTGCTCAAACCGTTGGCTAGGCGAAATGCTCGAGATCCGTTCTCTTAAGGCCGAGGAGGTTCCCGTCGCCGCGCGCCTGGTTGCAGATGGAATGGCCGAGAATCCGATTCACGCGGCCACCTGGCCGGACGCGACACTACGAAGGCATGCCCTGCAGCTAACCTTCGAATTGGGCCAGGAACGATCAGGGAAGTGGGCGCTGGCAGGGTTCAGCAACAGCACGCTGGTCGCGGTGGCCGGGATATCGACGGCTGGGTCGTGTCGGCCATCCCCCGATCATGCGGCAGAGACTCGAGCCCGACTGGCAGATCGTCTGGGGGAGCCAGCGGCGGAGCGCTACCGCCTCTGGCGCAGCGGTTGGGGAGTCCACGATCCCGACGACGAGCACTGGCATTTTGGCCCCTTCACCGTCCTTCCCGACTATCGTCGACGCGGGGTCGGCACTGAGATGCTCGAGCATTTCTGTAAGGCCGTGGATGAGGCCAGCTCGATCGGATATCTCGAGGCCGACAGGGTCGAGAACGTCCCCTTCTACCGGCGACAGGGATTTGCAGTCGTCGGCGAAGACGAGGTCCTCGGCGTCCGCACGTGGTACATGCGTCGCCCCGGGGTGGCGCCCAAGTCTAATCGCGGGTAACGCTGGCTCGGCGCCCCTCGTCGTCCAGTTCCGTAATCGCCGCCGGCACCTCGACGATGGCCGGCACGTGCCTGTAGCGGTCGAGCGGAAGCTCGCTTGCATCGCCTTCCTCATGAGCCCAGGTGACGTGGTAGGGCACGTGAATTGCCCGGCCGCCCAACTCAACTACGGGGACGACGTCCGAGCGCAACGAGTTTCCCACCATCACAAAGCCGGCAACGGAAGTGTCGTGCTGGGAGAGCACTCGCTCGTAGGTCGCCGCGTCCTTGTCGGACACGATCACGACGCCCGAGAAGAACTGACTCAGACCGGACTGCGCAAGCTTACTCTCTTGATCGAACAGGTCACCCTTCGTGATCAGCAAAAGTCGGTGGCGACGAGCGAGGGCCGCGAGCGTTGCCTCGGCGCCAGAGATCGGCTCCACGTCTCGTTCCAGCATCGACTTGCCGATGTTCAGAACCTCCTGCATCTGCATGGCGGAGACGCGCCGGCCGGAGACATCGATTGCAGCCTCGAGCATCGAGAGCATGAAACTCTTTACGCCGTAGCCGAAGAGCGCGAGGTTTCTCATCTCCGTCTCGAACAGCCGCTCCTTGAGCGACTCGCGATCCGCGAACTCCGCCAATATCCGTTGGTACTGCTGCTCGGTCGAGGCGAAAACGCTCTCGGTATGCCAAAGCGTGTCATCTCCGTCAAAGCCGATCGTCGTGATCATTGAGTAGGCCCGGTCGCACGGGCGGCAAGCCCAAGGTCAAGGAGGGCCTCGACTTCGTCAACGACGGCCTCAACGGGACGGTCGACCCGGAGTGCGGCGTGAGTGATCCCGCGCTGCGCAGCCGACATCGTCCCGCTGCCGGTCTCCTGCGAATCGATGCACTCGACGAAGAACGGCGAGGCGCCAGTCGAATCTTCGATGTCTCGGCAGAAGGTGTCCGCTCCTACTTGATCAAGGAGGTCCACAGCTACGATCGCACCACCGGCGCGTCCTACGACGCCGGCGGCCTTTCGCCCCAGGTCTCGCAGCGCGCTAGTGCCCTCCGATCCCACCAGCGGCAGCTTGGAGGCCGCCTTCACCGCTTGGGTCAGTCTTCGGCGCGAATCGGGCTCGCCGCCGAAGAACACGAGGGCGAGTGGGCTGCGGGCAACCCAGCGGAACCGCTCGACGACGCCGACAAGTTCAGTCCCCTCCCTCAATGCGCTTGCCTGCTCCTCGGGATCCGGTGTGGCGTCAGCCGCGCGGAGGTAAGCGATCTTCGCCCGCACGAGGGCCCGGTAGGACGTCCAGTGGGCGACCAATGCATCACTACCAGGATCGCCCCCCGCCTCACGATAAGCGGCAACCAGCTCCCAGCCCAGCCCCTCCTCCCCGCGCCGTGCGAGATCCATGACGAGGAAAGCCAAGTCATCGCCAACGTCAACATGGCGGAGCCCCGGGTCGAACTCGACGCAATCAACGATCTGGACGCCCTCCTCGAGGACGACGTGCTCTAGGCGCAGGTCCCCGTGCCCATCGCGGGTGCGACCGCCCGCGCTGCGGGCCTCGATGAGATCGCGATGGCCAGCCATGAAGGAGTGAAAGAACCGTTCTGCTGCAAAGAGCCAGCGAGGCTCAAACAGATCTCCTGCAAGATCCCACAGCGTCTCCAGGTCGCGGTTGATAACGCCCCGCAGGTGACTGGACCGGGCAGATCCGGAGGGAGCCTGCTCGACATCGGCATGAAAGCGGACCAACCGCCTCGCCACCGCTTCCAGCTCAGGCCTGCCGAGGAGGCCCTGGGCGAGCAGCTGGTCGAGGGTGCAATCGTCGGGGAACCTTCGCATCTCGACCGCCCAATCAACCACCTCGGCCCCCTCCAAGGGGCCAAGCGCCAGCTCCTCGTCGCACCTCACGATCGGTCGAACGCCAACATAGACGTCTGGCGCGAGCCTGCGATTGAGGCGCACCTCCTGCTCACACATATACCTACGCTGGTCAGGCGTGCCGTAGTCGAGAAACGGAAAGACCACCGGCTTCTTGACCTTGTACACGCGATCGCCCGCGAGGAACGCCCAGGAGATGTGGGTCTCTCGAAGCTCCACCTCCGCCGGACGGTGGTCGTAGAAGGACGTGGCAGCCATAGCGGTGGCCACCTCCGACCCCTCTAACGTAATCTCCATACGCCAAGTGTGCATTGCGAACAGTGCGTCCTGCAAGGGATGAGGATCGACATGAATGTCCTCCTGACCAACGACGACGGCATTTCAGCGCTTGGGCTGACCGCCATGCGAGAGGCGCTGCTCGGTATCGAGGGTATCCAGCTGGGGGTCATCGCGCCGGACTCGAATCGAAGCGCCGTGGCGAGAACGTTCACCATGGGTCCGCTCACGGTGGAAGAGGTCCAATTCGACGATGACACCCCGGGCTTTTCGACGAACGGCACGCCCGTCGACTGCATACGTCTCGCGGCCCTGGGCATGCTCGGCTTCATCCCCGATGTCGTCGTCGCAGGCATCAACCACGGCGTTAACCTTGGAGACGACGTTGCCTACTCCGGCACCGTCGCAGCGGCGCTGGAGGCAATGGTCTTGGGAGAAGTGCCGTCTATCGCCGTGTCCCAGCAATCGCGGCGAGGGGAGCTGGACTTCCTCGCAGACGACGACTGGGAGAGCCAGGACTTCGAACACGCGGCTCGCTTCGCCGCCCAAGTCGTCGCCGCGCTTTCGACCGCGGCTCTGCCGGTGGGCACCCTGCTAAACGTGAACTGCCCCACCGGACAACCGCAGGGAGTCCGCACCTGTCGGCTTGGCCGCCGGGTCTATGACGGTGGGCTGCACCTGATGGAAGAGACCGAGGGAAGGCGTCGCTATGCGATCTACGGCACCCTCGACCACAAGGGGGAAGCGGGAAGCGACTTCGAAGTCGTCCTGAGGCGAGAGATAGCGGTGACTCCACTGCACTTCGACCTCACCGATGACGCTGGCATCGAGGCGCTCGAGGGGGCGGGACTCGACGCCCTACTAAGCGCCGCCTCGGCGAATCTATAGTCCAAGATTGGGTGCCACCTCGGTCAGCTTGATCCTCGCGTGCATGCCGATCTCCTCCCCACCCAAGCCGACCCAAAACTGACGCGTCTCGTCGACGCCGCTGAAGGCGGGAGGCGGGAGCACGCCCTCCACGCTGACGACTCCGCGCTTCTGGATCTCCGCGAAGCCTTCTCGGGCAATCATCACACCGACGCCAGCCCCACGAGCCTCCGGAGCGACCCAGTAGTCCTGAATGTACAGGGAGACACCCCCGTAGCGGACGCTGTAGTGGTACGACCCGACGGCTGCCGCCATCAGATCGCCCGTGTCTTTTCGCTCGACCACAAACCCGAGCCCCGCCTCCGGGTCCGTTACGAGGCGCCGACAGGCCTCGCCTGAGCCAGCTGGCAGGCTTGCCGAATCCTCATCTCGAAGCTCCGCCATCAGGTTCTCGATAGCGGCGCTGATGCGCGGTACGTCTTTCTCCTCCGCACGCCTCACGACCAACACGTCCGAATCCAGCTTTTGCATCTGACTCATACTCTTCCTTCCCCTTTTTCCATTCATCCCTCCGTTCGAACACTCAGGTAGTGGGTGTCGCCGGAGCGCAGCATCCTCACTCGTCTACGCCCATTCCGGTCCATTCGCAAATTGATCTCCATCAAACTCGCGTTCGGGGCGGCAATGGAAAAGGCATCGGGAGCATCGTTAGCGATGCCAAACGCCCACCGAGCCAGCGCGGTTACGGTTCCTAGGTGACAGACGATGAGTGACGTATGCTCATGCTCGACGATTTTCTTCACTGCATCGGACGTGCGTCCCCAGAAGGCCGCACACGTCTCCCCATCCCACGTGACATCCTCGGGATGCCACACGTCATCTAGGGGCAGTTTCTCGCCCTGCTCCTGAAGGGTGTAGGGAAGGCGACCGCCGCTCCCGCCTCGATCGCACAGTCGATCGTCGACCGCGACTCCGAGCCCAAGTTCTGACGCACAGGCACCGGCCGTCTGCTGGGCGCGCACCGCAGCGCTGCTCACGATGTGCATCGGCCTCTCGTCCAAACCTGCAAGGTGACGGGCGAGCTCCGTCGCCTGCCGGCGGCCGATCTGCGTCAGTGGATCTTCAGGCCCGACCCGGTGGGCAGGCCCGGTGGTCGCATGTGCATGCCGCGCTACCAGTAGGCGCATGCTCGTCTCCGTGCTAGTCCTCGCCGTCCGGAACCCCTATGGCTTCTGTTCCTGGATCAAATTGACGCCCGCAGCGCGGACATATAACGACGATACTGGGCGTTACAGAACCCGCCTCCTCATTCCGAACAGCCGCCTCACGACCCAGAGATCGTTGCGCGGAGCACGAGTGCCCGTTTCGAGAACTCCGCCGCATAGTGCGGAGATCCGAGACAGCCCACTTGTGATCGGCGGCCTGGTCAAGCCAGTTGTCCTGCTCGTCTGGATCAAGGGCAGCAAGCGCCTCGTGGTGACTCCATGACAAATTCTCCCGACGTCGGGAGATGGGAAAGCGGGATGCGACATACACCATGTTCATCAGGGTCTGGACGTCATAGCCCGTCACGCGCGCGGCCCGAACATAGCGCTCTCCGTAGGCAGTGTTGCCGTAGCGGAGCCAGTCTCCGATCCACCAGCCGGCGCTGCGGCCCATATGTCCGAGCTTGTGACCCTGTGCGAGCCAATCGGCAAAAGGCAGCTCGCTCTGTGGACTCCAGGAAACTTTGCTCAGCGTAGGACGCACCTGGGTTACCGCGGCTAGTGCTCCCATTCGTTGACCCCTTCCTTGACCTCTGGTGCTGTCGAATCTTGGTCAGCACGCGGTGCATTTCCCAATTAAGCCACCAACGGGTTAGCTAATTACTCAGGATTACTCCGTGTGCGGAACCGGGTGTTGCCAGGATGTGACGATTTGGGTCATCGAGCTGCCCGAGCGTTTGACTGGGCCGGACAATCCGCTCCTTTTATCACCCCCTTTAATCCGCAGTACCCCAGTCACAACAACAACATTACAGACACAGAACTATTACAGACACAGAACTACCAAAACAGACAGCAGACTACCAGACATTGGTGAATAAACCAATCTTTTAAGATAAACATTCTGGTACTTACTTTGCACGACTGTGTCGGCTAGGTTTAAGAGGCCGCCTTAGGCAGAGGTACTACGCAATAATTGGTAACTAGATGATTACGCCGTGGGGAGACACCGAGGAACTACGGCGTCAGCGCCTCCGCCCCGGCACCCAGCCGAAGGGACGGCAGGCGACGATCACCCATCAGCGCCGACGACTGTTCGCAGCGACGGTTGCTGCAGTGGCCGAGCGCGGCTACGCGGAGATGACGGTGGCCGACCTAGTGAAGGGCTCGGGGGTAGCTCGCGCAGACTTCTACAGACTCTTCTCCTCGAAGCAAGAGTGCTTCCTGGCGGCAGTCGACGAGCTGTACGAGGAGGGGATGCGCAGCGTTCGTCTCGGCTATAACAGCGAGGAGCAGTGGGAGGACGGCATTCGCGCAGCCTTCGGCAGACTGCTCGAATTGCTCGTCTCACAGCCAGCTGCAGCGCGAATGTGCATGGTCGATATCTATGAAGCTGGCGTAGAGGGCGGCGAGCGTGCCGATCGAGGCGCGGCGGGGTTCGAGCGTCTGCTCGCGCGGAGCGTCGCCCGTAGCGGAGCTCGCTCCGGCTTGCCCAGGGCGATATTGGGAGCGATTGTCGGCGGCATCCATTTGCTGATCCACGACCGGCTGCGCCGTGGCGTCGAGGCCGAGCTGCCACGAACAATGAGCGGGCTTGTGGAGTGGGCGCTCAGCTACGAGGCGCCGCCAAGCCCGCTGCGTAGACCAAAGCGACAAGTGAAGACGTCGAGGCGCTCTTCAACCGAGGATCCGGCTGAGCGTCTGCTGTGGGCGGTAGCGGAAACCGTCGCCGACAAAGGCTATGGGGCGGTTTCGGTCAACGAGCTGGCACCGCGGGCGCGAACGTCACTGCGCACGCTGTATCAGAGCTTTGGCGGCAAGGAGGAGGCATTTATCGCGTGTTTTCGAATGGTGAGCGATCACACCCTGACAGCTGCAGCAACCGCCTACGGTCAAGCATCCGACTGGGCAAATGCAGTGGGGGCGGCAAATGAGGCGGTGCTGGCCTATCTAGCCTCGGAGCCCGATTTCGCTCGGGTAGCGATGGTAGAGGTGCTCGCCGCCGGGCCCGCAGCTGTAGAGGCCCGCGACGAGGCGATCAAGCCTTTTGCCCAGCTGCTTCAGCCCGGCTATGAGCTGTTACCGAAGGTGCCGTCAATTGCCGCCGAAGCGATGGCGTTTGGCGTCTACTCGTTGATCCGCCGTCAGATCCTTCTGTATGGACCCGCAACGCTGCCCCGGATAGGGCCAACGGCGACCTTCTTTGACCTCGCGCCTTTTCTCGGCTCTGAGCGTGCAGCAGCGATTGCAAATGGAAGAGGAAGGTAGGAAAGAGCCAGGTCTCTGACATCGAGCGCGGCAAGAACAACCCCGGCTGGCTGCTCCTGATCCGCCTCCTGGTCGACGGTCTCAACGCGGACCTGGACGATCTCGCCGCCGCCTTCGAGCGGGCCGCCGAGAGCGAGAAGACCTAGCGCGAAGTCCCAGGAGCCGAGCGCCCACCTACCTGCCCCAGCAGGTGGGCGCTCGGCGGCACCGGCAACCCCGAAAGACGACCTATTCCCAAGAAAGGGGGGTCCACTTTCGGGTTCATGCCTCCGTTGTACAGAGGGCAATGTTCGATCTCACCGATCAAAGCGCAGTCAAGTAGGCGGTAGTGGTGTAACTACCCGTCGGACTCTTCAGGCGGCTTTCAGTGCAGGCACCTCCTCCCGGTCCTCATCGCCTTGGTCCTCGAGGACCAAGGCGATCGACTCGGCCGACAGGTAGCGGCGGGCAACCAACCACTCATCGTTTTGCTCAATCAGCAGGGCGCCGGCGAGGCGGATCGCCGAGGTGTCGTTGGGGAAGATGCCGACGACGTCCGACCTGCGCCCGACCTCGCGGTTGACCCGCTCCAGGGGGTTGGTGGAGCGCAATTTGGGCCAGTGAGGCGCGGGGAAGCGGTAGAAGGCGAGCAGGTCCTCCTCTGCCTCCTCCAAGAGCTCGGCGACCTTGGGGACGGTTCCGCGGAAGCGCTCCAGCACCGAGCCGCATCGCTCCCTTGCGGTCTTCGCATCGGTGGCGTCGAAGATCTCCCGCAGGGCAGCGGAGACCAGGCCACGCTCGTCTCTTCGGCAGTGGCCGTGCATGTTGCGCACGAAGTGCACGGTGCAGCGCTGCCAAGGGCAGGCGAGCACCCGCTCGATCGCAGCCTTCAGCCCCCGGTGCTCATCGGAGATCGCCAGGCGCCACCCCCGAGAGCCCCCTGGCCACCAGGTCACGCAGGAACTGGACCCAGAAGGCCTCCGTCTCGGTCTCGCCGATGTCGATGCCGATCACCTCCCGAGAGCCGCTCTCATGCACGGCATAGGCGATCACCAGCGCCTTGGAGCGCACGCTGCCCCGATCTCTGACCTTCAGGTGCTTGGCATCCAGCCACAGGTAGGGGAAGGCGCCTTCCAGGGGGCGGTTGCGGAAGGCATCGACCCGCTCATCCAGTTCGCGGCAAAGGGCCGAGACCCGGTCCTTGCTCATCGAAGAGATGCCCAGCTGCTCGACCTTGCGTGTGGAGACCCCGTTGACGTAGGCCTCCATGACGACACTGACGATCGCCTGCTCGCAGGGCCGGCGCGGCTCCAGGAAGCTCGGGAAGTAGGCGGCGCCACTTCGCTTGCGCGGCACCGCCAGCTCGATCTCCCCGACCCTGGTCTCCCAGAGCCTCTCCCGATAGCCGTTTCGGTGCGTTGCCCGCTCGGGGCTTCGCTCTCCCCGCCCGGCGCCGATCTCGCCGGCGATCTCGGCCTCCATCAGCTGTGCGGCGACCATCGCCACCGCCTCGCGCAGGAAGTCGCCGTGCTCGGCGATCAGGGTCTTGGCTACGACCTCAGGGGTCGTCATGCTCTGGCTCTCGGCCATCGTGGTGTTCCTTTCGTCATTGAGGTTGGTCCTTCAACGACGAGTCTGGGGCCCGCGGTGGCCGGAACTTCGTTCCGGCCCCTACGCGCCAGTTACACCACTTCTACCTACGTGACCTCGCATTATTTTGCGGCCGCCTGCGCTTCGTAGCCGACTCGGAAGTCCCCTGCCGTTCATCGAAGTCCTTTCGTGTTTCTACTCCCCGGCGCCTCCAGGATAGGGCAAAGCCCTCCGTCCGGCCAGTCCTCGCTAACCTGATTTACAGGGGCGCCCGGAGAGCGGAATGGACATAGGAAACAGGGCCTTTTGTGACCTTCGGGTTCCCACAAAACGGTCCGATTATGAGCCCGAACCGTGCGATCGGCTGGACTACGTGGGGCACGGTTTCAAGCGGTTTTCGCGAGATCGGGATCGGCTGGGATCTGTGGGGGTTCTTGCCCCATTTCTTGCCCCAGCGGTTCACTCCAAGGTCCAACTCAGTGCGCGTCGCATCGAAGCAGGCCTGTTGGCCATTTCTGCTCGGCGTCAGGAAGTAGGGGCTGCTCGGGCCGGCTGCGAGCGGCGGAGTAGTGGATTGGTGGCCCGATAGACCCCCCCAGTGAGCAGGCCAGCGCACGACAGGGAGGCATTCGCCTCGGCGGGCTCATACTCGGGGGCAGGAGGCTCGACAACGTCAGATGGCCAAGAACAGCTAGAGGAGACGCGGCGCAACGTGTCGAAGGCGAGGAAGCGGCCATCGGTTGAGAGCGAAGGCGGAGTACCGGCGTTGCCGGTGTAGCGCACGAGCAGGCTGCGACCGCGAAGAAGATCGCGCAGGTAGAGCCGCGCCGACTCGCTCTCCACGGCAAGGAAGCGGCCGTCGGCTGAGAGCGCCGGGGCGATCGCACTGGGTGTGCCCGACACCCGCACGCGCTGACGCCAGTCCGTCTCCAGGTCGCGGACAACGACCGCGTCTTCCTCGAGGTAGGCGACACGACGGCCCGTCGCGGATAGCGCGGGTGCATAGCCGTCGCCGAGCCAGCGCGTGCGATGGCTGCGCAGGTCGCGCAAGTACACGCCGCCACCGCGGAAGGCGACGAAGCGACCGTCGGCGGAAATGACAGGTTCGCGCTCGGAGCCGACGGCGAGAATGCGGCCAGCGCGGCCGGAGGCACGCGAGACCAGCGTCGTCCGCTTGGCGACGAGGTCGCGCACGAAGACCTGTTCGATCTGGCCGAACGGGACACCCGACGGATAGCGATCGCGCCCTGGCCTGCCGTCTTCATCGACGAGGTTCAGGGAGTAGGAGGCGAAGGCAACGAAGCGACCGTCCGCGGAGAGCGAGGGGGAGCGAGAGCCGGCGTCGCCCTTCGGCCCCGGGATCGAGTCGCCGTAGGCCTGGCGACTCACCAGCACCCTGCCGCCGCCGCGCAGGTCGCGCACGTATATCTGACCGTCCGCGTCTACGTAGGCAAGGTGATGCCCGTCGGCCGAGAGGTCCGGTTCCTCGCCCTCGCCCTGGCCGCGTGTCCGGCCGGCGACGACATCGCGCACGAAGATTCGGCCCTTGGCAGCAAAGGCGACATAGCGCCCGTCGCCTGAGATCGAGCCAACCGAGGCCGCCCCTATCCGCTCGCCGCGCGAGCCGTCGGCGCGGGAGATGAGCTGCGGATCGGAGGCAACGGCAGGCGAACAATGAACGGCGATGGCGAGAACCGCCAGAGCACCAATGAAAGCGCGAGGGAGGAGCGAGAGAGCATTCATCTGCGCTGCGGGAGCATAGCTCTGAGAGAATCAGATGTCTCTCGATTAGCCTGCGGGGATGGGGCGGGTCGGCGTGGGCCAACCACCTCAAGGCAATCTCGCCACAGGGCCGCACGAGATAGCATGAGATGTGCGCGGGGCCCATCCCTGTGACCGTCGGGTTCCTACAAGGACAGTCCGATTATGAGCCCGAACCTGGGACCCGCTGGACTACGTGGGGCACGGTTTCAAGCGGTTTTCGCGAGATCGAGCTACGTGGAGATCGGCTGGAATCTGTGGGGCACCTTGCCCCATTTCTTGCCCCAGCGGAGCCGCTGGTATACCTGGGTATACTAATTGCATGGCAAAGGTCATGGTCTCCCTTCCAGACGATCTCCTCGCTGAGGTCGACGCCGAGGCACAGCGCGGCGGCACGACTCGCAGCGCCGTCATGCGGGACTTTGCCGACGCGGCACTGCGTCGGCGCCGCGAGGGCCGGGCGGCAGCAATGCGGTCCCTGCTCAACGACGCCTCGCCCCATGGCGGCCGCGCCGCGGAGCAGGTGAAGGCAACGCGGCCCGATCCGTGACGACGCTGCTCCTCGACGCGAGCGTCCTGCTTGCCGCTTTCGACCCCGAGGACGATCATTACGAGCCGGCACGAGCTTTGCTGGAAGACGACGAGGTCACCCTCGCAACCCTCGATCTTGCCCGCTTTGAGATCGCCAACGTCGCCGTGAGGGCGTGGCGCGCACCGGAGTCGGTGGCACCGCTGCTGGCAATGGTCGAGAGGCTCGCCGACGATGGCGGCGTCCTCCTCTCTACCAACACTCTCCTAATGAGGGCGGCGGAGATCGCCGAGCGCCACACGATCTCCGTCTACGACGCCGCCTACGCGGCCGCCGCCGACGAAGGCGGCCATCGCCTTATCAGTTGCGATGTGCGCGACTTGGTCTCAAAGGGCCTCGCGTTGCCTCCCACGCCTGCGGGTCAGGAGGAATAGCGATACAGCGCAGGCGAGCTCGTCACTGATCTCCAATCGCTGGTGAAGACCTCGGGAACTCCAAGCAATCGCCAGAGGACGTTTGCCCATCTGAAGGGCCGCGCCGTGCGGTGGGTGTCTTGCAACTCCGATTGCTGCCGAGCCGCGAGGGTCGCTCCTATCCTTGAGCGCCATGGCTCGCGGCATCTCCACTGTGGGCGCCACGGAAACCGAGGCGATCCAATCGGTGCTCAATGGGCACCCGGAGTTGAAGATCGTCGCCTGCGAGCAGATCGACCTCAGCGACATACCGCTTCGAGTGCCGATTGAGACCCCGCACTGGGTCATTGTCTTCGAGGATCCCGATCCGTCGAAATTTGTCCAGGACGCCGATCCGATCGCAAAGGTAACGGCCGAGGTCCGCCACACCTACGAACAGATGGCAATTGACCCGCACGGCATGCCGACCGCGGTCATCGAAGGACCGTTCACCTGTCCCTCTTGTCAATCCGAGGTCAACCTGACCCTGCCTCCGGACCGCGTCCAAACTCGCCTCCCGCCCGGCGCAAAGGTCTTCGCCGACTGCCCGGAGTGTGAGACGAGGCTCTTCCGACGACGGGGGGCGGACCGGGATGATTGGCGGCTCGACGATCGCCCGCGGCCGGACCTCCCCCCCACCAAGGAGCCGCAGCCGCCCGGTCAGGGGCTGGGCGAGCGGCGCGCCTGCCTCTTCTGCGGGGCCGAAGACCAGAAGATCTCAAAGGAGCACCTTTGGTCGAAATGGATCCGAGATCACGTCGAAGCTTCCTCGGGCGCGACTTCGAACCGCACCCACGTCAAGGACCGGATCAAAATCGCGAGCAACGACGAGATCCCGCTGGGTGGTTTCGATCGCGAAGTTGCGGGGCCCTGCAAGCGTTGCAACGAGACCTGGATGAATGAGATTGAGATAGAGGCGGCTCCGCTGCTGATTCCGATGCTGCATAACGAAGAGGTCGAATTGCGGCCCGAGGAACAGCGCACCCTCGCCCACTGGGCGACGCTGAAGCTGCTCGCCGCGCAGGAGTTGCATCCGAGTCTGCAGCGGATAATCGACTCGAGCCGCTATCGGCAGTTCTACATCGACCGCAGTCCTCCCAGCGGCGCCCAGATCTGGCTCGGCCGCTACAGCGGCGCCGGTCCCTGGCCCACGAACTACCGCTTCCAGACGCTGTTTATGACGATGCACGGCCAGGACGAGCCTCCGCTTCCGAACGCCTATCTGGCCGGATTCACGATCGGCTACCTGGCTTTTGTCTACTGGGGGCATGAGATCCGCGACGGGGCCGTCGCGGACACAAGCCAGATCGACGAGTACCTGACTCAGATCTGGCCGGCGACCGGCGTCACCCACTGGCCGCCAACGGGGCTGATGGAGGCGGATGGTCTCGACTTTGTCCTTGATCGCTTCCCGATCAACCGCTGGACCTAAGTGACACCGAGAGGGGGGCGCGCCTGCCGCTCAAAATAGAACGGCTAGATAATGCGACCGACGCCGACGAAGTTGCCAGCGTGGCTGAATCCAGCATGCTCCTCGAAGCCGGGTATGGGGCTCTCGATTTTCGGGAGCCAGTAGCTGTAGGGGTTGGCGCCCGCAGACCGCAGCTTTCCCCTGAAGTCTTTCTCCCACTCACGCAACGCCCACATCAGCTTCTGCATTCCCCTGGTCGCCTCGATCGGCGTGCCAGCGGTGGTTTGCCCAAGACTCGCCAGCAGCGAGTAAACCTTCCCGTCCACTTCCACCGGTCCAGAGAGGCCGGCCTTGCGCAGCTTAGCGCGGTCATCATCGTCGTATTGCTGAGAGAGACCGATCACACCCTTCAGCTCGGCCACGAGACCGCGACCTGGCAAAACAAGCGCCGGTCATAGCCACCAGGCAACGAACCTAATTTGGTCCTCAATCTGACCTGAGCGCTGCTGCGATCTCTGCCTCCTGGCTCTCCCAGTCCAGCCGCCAATAGCCCTCATCGTCTGGGTCATCCGGATCCGCGGCTTCATAGATGAAGAACTCCGGCCTCTTGGCCCTTAGCTGCTCCATTTCCTGACGCCACTGCTCTCGCTCTCGTTCGGCCTGAACCCGAGTCTTGCCGTCCCACTCGATAGAGCCGTCCAGCGGCATGTCCGTGACGATCGAATCTTCCTCGCTGTCGGGACTTACCTTGGTTGAGATCGTGAACTCATGATCTGGATATTGCATGCGGAGCGTGTCATCGATGTATCCAACGATGTGCTCCCATGCTTGGGGATGCATTGGGTCGAAGGGCTCGTCGTAGCCGCCCAGAATGTTCATGACGCGACTTCGGCGATTCGTCTCCTTGATCTCCTTGATCTTGGCGTCGAACCGCTCGGCGTCCTTCTTGGCGGTATCCCCAGTGAAGTCTGGTCTTCCCCCGGTTCGAGCGACAGGTCAGGGTTTGACTTTTTCAGTCTCTCTTTGTTGATGAGTTGAGATCATCTCGAACTCTCTCGGAGAGAGATAGCCGAGTGTGGAATGCCTCCTCTCG
>JBAREU010000194.1:0-2878 GCA_049796515.1 Solirubrobacterales bacterium | reverse complement strand
AGTCGGCGGCGCGGCTTACGTCCGAAGCCTCGGCGCGAGCGGGCAGCACGCTTGCCGCCGCCAGCATCAACACCAGCACCGAGGCGACGGCGGGCGTCCGCCACTCGAAGCGCTCGCGGAAGCGGATCAGCATCCGCACCATTGCCGGGCCGGCGATCAGGGCGAGGGCTGCGTTACCGATCGCGTGGGCGGCGTCGAAGGGCACAGCACGAGACTCCAGAGCAAGGAAGCGCTGCATAGAGAGGTCGCCTCCGTAGGTCGCCATCAGAGAGAAGTTCAGCAGAGCGCCGTAAGCGATGCCGGCCAGGGCGCAAACGAACGCCAGGACGAAGCGGTTGGCGCGGGGATGGACGGTGGCCAGACCGGCGCCGAGGATCCCGCACAGCCCCCATCCCGCCATCTGCCAGGGCGTCCACGGGCCCTGACCGAACCAGAAGTTGGAGACGAGAGCGGTGAGGGCGCCCACCGCGAACCCAGGCGCCGGGCCGAGCGCGAAGCCGGCGAAGATGACGATGTCGGTGGTCGGCTTGACGTTGGGGAAGGCGGCGAAGGCGATCCGGCCGGCGATTGCCAGGGCGGCGAGGGCGGCGACCAGGGCAACGACCTGGGAGGTGGGCCGCGAGCGCTCATACCAGGCAAACCCGGCTATCAGGACGAAGCCGAGGATGAGGAAGCTGGCCAGCTCCCAGCTCATGTCTCGCCCACCTCTGCCAGGACGGCCGCGCCCTGCTCGGGCGTCACCACCCCGGGCAGGTCGAGGATGCGGGCGACCTCCGTGGCGAAGTACCAGCCGCCAGAGAGGATCTCGGCGGCCGCCCCGTCGGCGATGACGACCCCGTCGCCGAGCAACACCACGCGCTGGGCGAAGGCGGCGGCGAACTCGACGTCGTGGGTGGCGACGACGACACCGGAGCCACGACCGGCCAGCCCCCCGATCAGCTCGACCAGGTCGCTCTTGCGCGCCCGGTCCATGCCGCGCGTCGGCTCGTCTAAGGCGACGAGGCCCGGCAGCTCATCGCCATCCATCCGGCCTGCCAGCGCGATCGCCAGCGCCAGCCGCTGCCGCTCGCCACCGGAGAGGTCGCGCGGGTCGGCGTCGATCGCGTGCTCCAAACCCACCGTGCGCAGCGCCGCTAGGCCGGCATCTCCCGGCAGCTCGTCGCCGACGCGCTCGCGCACCAGGTAGTCGCCTGGGTTCTGGGTCAGCAGGGCGATGCCGTCGGGTGCCTGACTCTTGCCCCGAACGGGGTCGATGAGACCCGCAACGGAGCGCAGGAGGGTGCTCTTGCCGGCGCCGTTGCGGCCCATCAGGGCGACCCGTTCGCCGCGGTGGATCGTGAGGTCGACTCCGCGCAGGACATCGCGGGGCGTTTCTCCTTGAGGCAGCTCTACCCACAAGGCACTGATGGTTGCGGCGGGCGGGGCCTGTCGGAGGGGTTGGGGGGTCCCCCGCTTGCTGGGTTTTCCGCCTTGGAGCTCGCTGGCCGTCCGAGGTGGGGGTTGGGGCGGAAAACGGACGCCGCTGCTCGGGGGGCACCCCCACCCGCCCGCCACCCGCCCGAGGTGCGCATTTGTGGCGCTAAGGGTTTGGCGGGCTTGGCGGACGCCCGTGGGGAGAGGCTCTATGCCGGCGAGAGAGAAGAGGCGGGCGGCGGGGGTCTCCAGGGCGGCGTCGGCTTGTTGTGCCCAGGTGAGGAAGTCGCCTGGGGGGCCGTCGTAGGAGATGGCACCTGAATCCATTGCTATGACGCGGTCGGCTGCCGCTAGGCAGCGCTCGAGGCGATGCTCGGCGAGGAGGATCGTCACTCCCCACTCCTCGTTGAGACGGCGCAAAAGCCAGATGAGCTCGTCGCCGGCTACCGGGTCGAGCTGAGAGGTGGGCTCGTCGAGGAGGATCAGTTTTGGGCGGGTGACCAGAGCTGCGGCGAGGGCTACGCGCTGCAGCTCGCCTCCCGAGAGCGTGTCTACGGTGCGATCTAGTAGGTGGGGGATCGCTAAGGCAAGGGCCACCTCCTCGACCGAGCGGGCGCGGGATGTTGGCGGTTCGCCACGCATCTCCAAGGGAAGCTCGATCTCCGCTGCGACCGTGGTCGAGACGACCTGGGTCTCGGGGTCCTGGGCCACGTAGCCGACCGCGGCCGCCAGGTCGCCGGGGCCACCGGCGAGCGCGTCGAGGCCGGCGACCTGGACGCTGCCCTCAATCTCGCCGCCATGAAAGTGGGGCACCAGGCCGCAGGCAGCACGCAGCAGAGTCGTCTTCCCGCACCCCGACCGACCTGCCAGCAAGGCGAACTCGCCGGGGGCAAGCGTCAACGAGACGTCGCACAAGACGAGAGTTGCGTTTGCCTCTCTATATGGGGTCAATGCAGCTTTCGTGGCGCTATCCGGCTGTGGATATGCATAAGAAAGGCGCTCGACCGCGAGGGCTGGTGCCGGGCGGGGTCTGGTGGCGACGTCAGGCATTACGCCTCCATGGTGCGAAACCGGCGAGGGCGACCAGGACCGAGAGCGCAATAGTCGCGGGCTCGACACCAACCTCGATCGTCGGGTAAGCGCTGAAGCCGTCGGCGCCGAGGAATTGGCCGGCGATCGCCGCCAAAAGCAGGGCCATGCCGACCGTGTAAAAGCGCGCGTCGTAACGAGATTTGAATCGGCCCCTGACGCGCACCCGACCAAGCGGGGGTAGGACGCAGGGAGGTCGGTGAGGGGAGCGCACATTTTCGTGCGTGGCCCGATCCGACCGACCGAGGACACCCCCCCGCGCAGCGTCGGAGCGCGTCAGGGAGTAGCCGCGCAGCTCCAGGGTCGCCGCTACGTCCACCGCCCGGTCCAGCGAGCCGGTCAGCAGGCGGCGCGCCATCGCCGCCCGGCCCAGCGG
>JBAREU010000193.1:0-9655 GCA_049796515.1 Solirubrobacterales bacterium | reverse complement strand
GATCGCTACCGCGAGGGCGTCGGCAGCGTGGTCGGGGGTCGGCAGCTCGGGCAGGCCCAGCAGCGTCCCGACCATTCGCTGCACCTGCTTCTTACCGGCGGCGCCGCTGCCGCAGACGGCCATCTTGATCGCCTGGGGCGTGTAAGCGAAGCACTCGACGCCGGCCTGCGCGGCGGCAAGCATCGCCACGCCGCTGGCCCGGCCGACGGTCATCGCGGTCTGCACGTTCTTGCCGAAGAAGACCTCCTCGACCGCCATCGCCCGCGGCTCGTGCCAGGCGATCAGCTCGCTCAGCTCGGCGTGGATGCGCTCCAGCCGCCGCTCCATCGGCAGCTCGGCCGTCGTCTCGACCACACCGCCATCGAGGGCGGCCATTCGGTTGCCCTCAACCCGGACGATGCCGAAGCCGAGGTTGGCGGCGCCGGGGTCTACCCCCATCACTACTTCCATGGAGAGTGATTCTGGGAGGAGGCCCGGATGCCTTCCGGTTAGGCAGCAGCAGCCAACTTCTGCAGCACCTCGTCGGGGATGTCAAAGTTGGCGTGGACCTCGTTGACGTCGTCGTCGTCTTCGAGCGCCTCGATTAAACCCAGAAGCGACTTCGCGTCGTTGCCCTTGACCTCGACGGTGCTCTTCGGCTCCATCGTTACGTCGGCGGACTGGATCTCGACCCCGCCGGCCTCGAGCGCCTCGCGCACGGCGCTCAGGCTCGCTGGCCTGCAGAGGACGCGCAGGAGGTCGCCCTCATCACGCACGTCCTCGGCCCCGGCGTCGATCGCTGCAATCAGGTCGTCCTCGCCGTAGCGGGCACCGTCGACCGCGAGCACGCCGCGTTTCTCGAAGATCCAGGCAACTGAGCCGGGCTCGCCGAGACTGCCGTTGTGTTTGGTGAAGGCGTGGCGCACTTCGGCGCTGGTGCGGTTGCGATTGTCGGTCAGCGCCTCGACCAGGACCGCGGCGCCACCCGGCCCATAGCCCTCGAAGACGACCCGCTCGATCGCCTCGGCGTCGGCGCCCACGCCCGTGCCGCGATCGATTGCCCGCTGGATGTTGTCCTTCGGCATCGAGGCTTCGCGCGCCTTCTGGACCGCGGTCGCCAGCGCCGGGTTGCCGTCGGGATCGCCACCTCCATCGCGCGCGGCGACGCTGATCGCGCGCGCCAGCTTGGTGAAGAGCTTGCCGCGTTTGGCGTCGGCGGCGCCCTTCTTGTGTTTGATCGAAGACCACTTCGAGTGCCCGGACATCGTTTGCCATTCTATGAGCCGAGTTGATCTAGGGATGCGCCCAGAGACGGTCACCCACCCGCACGGAACGAGCCCGGCCCGGGGCCTGGCCGCAAGCGCCATCTTCGTCGTGATGCTGCTCGCAGCGCTGTCGCTGTGGACGGCGATCCCGCTGGGCTGGATCTGGATCGGCTCGAAGGTCGCCAACACGCAGTTCCCAGCCGAGGGTCCCTACGCGGTGGTCGCCTTCGGGATCATCTTCACGATCCTGATCGACGCCTGGCTGATCGGCCGCCTCAACGCCCTCTACGTGCGGATCACCGGCACCAACCGGCTGGCACCGATGCGGCCGAGCTGGCTGAAAAGCATGCGGGACACTGGCAGCGCTCCCGGCACCACGACCGTGGTCGAGGCGGTGATGATGGGCTCTGTGCTGCTCGCCGGTTTCGTCTTCGTCGCCTGGTTCTTCCTGCTCGCGGGCTCGCCCCTGCCGAATCAGTAGTACAGACGACCAACGGTCAGACGACGAACTTGCCGTCCTCCTGCATCACGGTGCCGTCGACCTCGATCCTGCCGCCGAGGCGGAGGTCGCAGACCAAGTCGGTGTGGACCGCCGACTCGTTGACGCCGCCCGACTCCGGATAGCTCTTGCCGACCGCCATGTGGACGGTGCCGCCGAGCTTCTCGTCGAGCAGGACCTCGCGCGTGCCGCGATCGATCGCGTAGTTGGTGCCGATCCCAAGCTCGCCCAGGCGGCGTGCCCCAGCATCGGTGTCGAGCAGCTCGATCAGGAATTCCTCGCCGCGCTCCGCGCTCGCGTCCACCACCTTGCCGGACTCGAAGCGCAACCGCACCCCGGCGACCTCGCGACCGCCGATCGTCGCCGGCAGGTGGAAGCTGACCTCGCCCTCGACCGAGTCCTCGATCGGGCCGGTGAAGAACTCTCCGTCGGGCATGTTGTGGCGGCCGTCGCAGGGGATGAACTTGCGTCCGACGATCCCCAGCTTGATGTCGGTGCCGGGGGCCGTGATCCGCACCTCCTCGTGACCCTCGATCCACTCGGCCAGTCGCGTCGTCTCGGCCGAGGCCCGCTTCCACGCGGTCAGCGGATCGTCGTCGTCGGCGAGGCAGGCGCCGTAGTAGAAGTCCTCGTAATCGGCCAGGCTCATCTCCGCCTCTGAGGCGTAGGCGTTGGTCGGGAAGAGCGTGTAGCACCAGCGCAGCTCGCCCTGGGCGCTGCGCTCCATCGCCCGGCTGAGCAACTCGCCGGTGGCGACCTGGCGGCGGGACTGACGCTGCGGCGGCACGCCCGAGAGCTCGCGCGTGTTGCTGGAGGCGCCGACAGCGATGCGGACGTCGACGTTGTCGAGCAGCCATTCGGAGACCGGCGAGATCCAGTCGAGCTGGGCATCGTCGGCGTGCTTGTAGAAGGCGGCCGCCTGACCGTCGAGAGAGACATTCATGATCGGGTGCGCCCCGGCCTTCAGCACCTCCTCGTAGACGGCGAGCAGCAGCGGCGCCGCGGCGCTCTCGCCGTCGATCGAGACGGTCTCCCCCTCCTTGACCTCGGTCGAGTAGCCGACCAGGATCTTCGCCAGCCGTTCTGCTCTTGGGTCTCTCACGTCCCTGCCCCCTCCGGCGCACCGCTCCGCGCCTTGGTCGATATTGCCATGAACAACGCGTGCAGCCGCGAATCGTCAGTCAGCTCGGGGTGGAAAGCGCAGGCGAGCACGTTGCCCTCGCGCACCGCCACGGGGTGGTCCTGGTAGGAGGCGAGCACGTCGACGCCGGGACCGAGGCGCTCAATCCATGGCGCCCGGATGAAGACGGCGCGCAACGGCTCCTCGCCGATCCCCTCGACCGCCAGATCGGTCTCGAAGCTCTGCAGCTGGCGGCCGAAGGCGTTGCGCTTCGCGGTCGCGTCGAGCAGCCCCAGGTGGGCGTCGTCGCAGACGATCATTCCGGCGCAGGTACCGAGTACCGGCCCGCCCTCGACGTGGTGGGCGCGGATCGCTTCTTCGAGCCCCGCCGACTCGATCCCCTTGACGATCGTGGTGCTCTCCCCCCCTGGGATCACCAGGCCGTCGAGGTTCTGCAGGTCGCCGGGCGTGCGAACCTCGATCGCCTTGGCGCCCAAACCGCGCAGCTTTGTGAGATGCGCTTCGAAGCCACCCTGGATCGCGAGGACGCCGACCCGCAGCCGAGGCTCAGGCACCGCGGTCCTGCAGAAGCGCGTCGGCTGCAGCCAACTCGGCGATCTCCAGACCGGGCATCGCCTCACCGAGCCCAATCGAGGCTGCCGCCACCCGCTCGGGGTCGTTGAAGTGCGTGGTCGCCTCGACGATCGCGCGCCCGCGGCGCTCGGGATCGGCGCTCTTGAAGATTCCCGAGCCAACGAAGTTGCCCTCGGCGCCGAGCTGCATCATCAGCGCCGCGTCCGCCGGCGTGGCGATCCCGCCAGCGCAGAACAGCGGCACCGGCAGGCGCCCCTGCGCAGCCACCTCGTGGACGACTTCGAGCGGCGCCTGGTGCTCCTTGGCAGCGCCCGCCAGCTCCTCCGGCCCGAGCTGCCCCAGTCGCTTTATCCCGCTGACGATCTCGCGCATGTGGCGGACAGCCTCGACCACGTTGCCGGTGCCGGCCTCGCCCTTGGAGCGGATCATCGCCGCTCCCTCGCCGATCCGCCGCAGCGCCTCGCCAAGGTTGGTGGCGCCGCAGACGAAGGGCACCTCGAAGCTGAGCTTGTCGATGTGGTTGCCCTCGTCGGCCGGGGTGAGGACCTCCGACTCGTCGATGTAGTCGACCTCGAGCGCCTGCAGGACCTGGGCCTCGGCGAAGTGGCCGATCCGCGCCTTGGCCATGACCGGGATCGTCACCGCCTCCTGGATCCCCTTGATCATCGCCGGATCGGACATGCGGGCGACCCCGCCGTCACGACGAATGTCAGCCGGAACCCGCTCCAGCGCCATCACCGCACAGGCCCCCGCGGCCTCCGCGATCCTCGCCTGCTCGGGCGTGACCACGTCCATGATCACCCCGCCCTTGAGCATCTCGGCAAGGCCAGTCTTGACCCGGAAGGTGGCGCGCTCGGTCACGCGCGCAATATTACGGGGGCAGCCCCTACTTCAGTTTGTAGGCGCGGATGCGGTCTTTGTGGGCCGCTTCGTCACGGGCGTAGAGGCCATGCGCGAGTCCCTGTACGAGCGCCATAAGCGCCGTGTTGGAGCGGGCGAACGATGGGCTGTTGGAGGAGAAGTAGAGGGTCTGCTCGGCGTGCTCGCCGACCTCCGACATCGAGGCGTCGGAGATCGCCAGGGTGCGCGCGCGGCGGTGCAGGGCGAGCTTCATCGCCCGCAGCAGCAGCGGGTGGGCGCGGCCACAGGACAGAACGATGACAAGCGTTTCCTCGTCGATCCGCCCCAGGCGCTGCAGCGACTCACCGCCGGTGCTGGCGACGATTTCGGCGCGGATATCGAGCAGGCTGAGGATGTGCCTGAAGTAGCTGGCGAAGAAGGCCATCTGGTCGACGCCGACGATCACCACGCGCTGGGCTTCGGCCAGTGCGGCGACGGCGCCGTCGACCTGCTCGCGGGTAAGGTTGCGCGCGGTTTCCTCCAAGTTCGCGTAGTCGGCGCTGAGCGAGCCCTCCAGCTCGGAGTGGTCGAAGGAGAAGAGCGCCGCGCCGCCATCGCCCGTGCCGCTGCCGGCCACCGTCGCGTTGCGGTACTCCTCGATCGCGGCCTGCTGAAGCTCGGGGTAGCCCTCGAAGCCGAGGGCCTGGGAGAAGCGCACCACCGTCGATGAGGAGGTGCTCGCTCTCCGGGCCAGCTCCTCGGCGGTGAGGAAGGCTGCCTCGTCGAGGTGGTCGACGATGTAGCGGGCGACGTCTTTCTGCGAGCGCGAGAACTCGTCGAAGCGCTCCTGGATGTACTCGGACAGGCTTTTGAGCTGGGGGGATTTAGTTGCGGTCTTGGTCACGGCGGTCCATTTCGCCGGTGCGGGTGCTTTCCCTTCCAAATCTGGTTGGATGGAGGGTGAAATGACTCTCGAGCAAGCGCTTCGCATCACCAACCGCAACATGATCGCCTTCGATCTGGTCCTCGGATCGGCGGCGATTGCCGCCCCGGAGGCGACGCTGCGGGTGCTGGGTCACGACGAGCCCTCACCCGACGCCGCACATCTGTTCCGCCGCTGCGGTCCGATCTGGCTTACCTTCGCTGCGGCGCACGCGATCGCCGCGACGCGCGGCGAGCAGCGCGACTGGTGGGCGCTGGCCTGGCTACGCGGGACCGAGATCGCGACCGACGCCCTCTGGTCGGAGTCGGAGGCGGTGAGCCGGCCCGGTGCCAAGCTCGGCCTTCGCCTCGCCGGTGTCGCGAACCTGGCGATGGCCGCCGGCTTCGCCTGGCTCTCGAAGCGATGAGCCAGAGCGCGGGGCTGCCCAGCAAGCGCTGGAGCCTGCGCGGCTACGACGACGAAGGCAACGAGGTCTGGCTGATCCGCAGCTTCGGACAGAAACTCTACCGCTGCCCCGGCTGCCACGGCGACATCCCGATCGGCACTGAGCACACGGTCGTCCAGTACGTGCTGCGGCTGGGCGGGACCGAACACCACCACTGGCACCGCCGGTGCGCCGAAGAACTGCTCGTGCCCGATCTGCGCGAGGTGAGGAAGGCGCCGGCCACGCAGTCTGCACGGTCGAAGCTCGAGGAGCGCGGCAAGCACCCCTCGCGGCGGCGCCGGTGAAACGAAACTGCATTTAGGCCGCTATAGCGCGTACAAATGCAGCCTCATCGGCAATGACTGTCTTCTCTCTCTATAGGCGCATCGTCCGCACCTACTTCGCCTGGGCGGGCACGCTGCTGCCGCTTGCGGTCGTCGTCTTCGTGCCGCTAGGCCTGGTTCACGCGATCCCCGTGCACGTAGACGTCACCACGCTCAACTTCGGCAGCGGGGCGGAGATCACCGCCGCCGTCCTGGCCCTGCTGCTGCTGGCGACGACGGGATTGATCGGCGAGGTCTTCTACACGGGCGCGGTGGCGATCGCCCTCACCCACCCGCACGGCGGCGAACCGCCGGCCTTGCGCGAAGTGGCTCGGATGGTCGACTACCGGGCGCTGATCGCCGTCGACCTGATCTTCGGCGTGCTGGTGGCGGTCGGCTTCGTTGCCTTCGTCATCCCGGGAATCCTCGTCTTCGTCTACCTCGGCCTCGCCGCCCCTGTGGTCGAGATCGAGCACCGAGGGGTACGCGCCGCCCTGGCCCGCAGCTTCCGGCTCGTGCGCGGTCACTTCTGGCTGGTGCTGGCGGTGCTGGTGCCGATCGAGATCCTCAGCGGCGCGGCAACCAACCTGGCGACCCACCTCACCCACTCGCTGCTCGGCGACTCGCTGATCGCCGAGTGGCTGACCGACACCGCGACGAACATCGTGCTGACCCCCTTCTACGCGGTCGCCGCCGTGTTGCTCGCACTCGACCTGATCGCCGCCAGAGACGGCACCAGCCCGCGTCTACACTCGACCCCGCCAAGCCGATGACCGTCGCGTCGATATTCAGCGAGTTCTGGAACGAGCAGATCCTCGCCGACGAAAAACAGGGCCTCTTCCTGGTCCTCGTCGGCTTCATCCTCTCCTTCTCCTTCATCCGCATGAGCACCCGCCTGATGCGCAGCCCGCGCGTGCCCTGGTGGCCCGGCAGCGTGGTCAGCGACAGCGGGGTCCACCTGCACCACCTGGTCTTCGGGATCGTGACGATGATGATCGCGGGCACGCTTGGCATCTCGGCCCTCGGCGAGAGCCCCTACACGGAAATCTGCGCCTTCTTCTTCGGCGTCGGTGCCGGCCTGACGATCGACGAGTTCGCCCTCTGGGTCTACTTGGAAGATGTCTACTGGGCCGAGCAGGGCCGCAGCTCTATCGACGCGACCGTGATCGCCGCGGCGGGGATGATGTTGATCCTGCTCGGCTTCAGCCCATTCAGCTTCGAAACCGACTCGATCTGGCAGACGCTCATCAGCATCCTCAGCGCGCTCGCCGTCTTCGCCTTGGTCGCGATCTGCTTCGCCAAGCAGCGGGTCCTGCACGGCACGGTCGGCTTCTTCGTCTTCCCGGTGGCGATCTACGGCGCGCTGCGGATCGGCAAGCCCGGTTCACCGTGGGGCCGCCGCCGCTACGGCGAGCGCAGCCCGGCCAAGCAGGCGAAGGCCGAAGAGCGATTCGCCCCCGACCGCCACACCGAGCGCTTCAAGAACGCCTTCCGCGACATCGTC
This sequence comes from Solirubrobacterales bacterium, assembly GCA_049796515.1. Lineage (GTDB taxonomy): Bacteria > Actinomycetota > Thermoleophilia > Solirubrobacterales > 70-9 > VRUE01. The sequence goes on along the minus strand of JBAREU010000193.1, from coordinate 2,164 downwards.
GGCGGCAAGCCCAGCGAGGGCGTCACCGCCGCGACCGAAGAGGCGCTCGCCACCACCCGCGAGGCGGTGGAAGAAGTGCGACACCGGGCGGAACGGGTCACGCGGCCCGGTGGCGGCAAAGACGACGGCTGATCCACCCTCGGCCTCAAGGCCGTTCGACGGCAAAGACGGAGGCGAGTTGACCCTGCACCGTCGTCTCCCCTTCCCTGCGCATGCCGAGGCGCTCGGCGACGCGGATCGAGCGCTCGTTGCCGGACTGGATCAACGAGATGAGGCGATCGGCATCGAGGGTCGCCCAGGTCCACTCGATCGCGGCCTCGCCCGCCTCGGTCGCGTAGCCCTGGCCCCAGGCCTCCCGGGCGAGCTTCCAGCCGACCTCCAGGCCGGGCCAACCGGGCGGATTCCAGAGCCCGGCGCGCCCCAGCGAGGCGCCGTCCCCCTTGCGCTCCAGTGCCCACTGCCCATAGCCCCGCAACGCCCAGTGACCTATGTGCATCGCGACCTCGCGCCAGCTCTGTCCGCCGTCGAGCACCCGCCCGTCGCCGATATAACGCATCACCTCGGGGTCGGCGGACATCTCGGCGTGGGGCTCGAGGTCGCGGGGCTGCCAGCCGCGCAGGATCAGGCGGGGCGTCTCCAGTACGGGAGGAGTTCGCGAATACACCGGCGCGATCATAGGCTTGGCAGGGATGATGGACCGGGCGAGCGTCGAGGCATGGATCTCGGACTACGAGCGCGCCTGGCGGACCGCGGGCACCGACTCGCTGCGGGAGCTATTCGCCGAGCACGCCTCCTACCGGATGTCTCCTTACGACAAGCCGGCAGTCGGCCTCGAGGCGATCGGCGAGCTTTGGGAGCGCGAGCGGGTCGGGCCAGACGAGCGGTTCGAGATCAAGCACGAGGTCGTCGCAGTCGACGGCGACACCGCGGTGGCACGAATCGAGGTCACTTACGCAACCGGCACCGAGTACCGCGACGTCTGGATCATCCGCTTCGCCGCCGATGGCCGTTGCCGCGAGTTCGAGGAGTGGCCGTTCTGGCCGGGGCAACCGGTGACGCTGCCTACTCCCCCATCGCCTTGATCACGAGCCGCTTCGGCCGACGCCCGTCGAACTCGCAGTAGAAGACCTGCTGCCAGGGACCAAGGTCGAGGCGGCCGCCGGTGACCGGAACGATCGCCTGGTGATGGACCAGCAGGTTCTTCAGGTGGGCGTCGCCGTTGTCCTCTCCACCGCGATGGTGACGGTAGTCGCCACCGGCCGGCAGCAGCTCCTCCGCGACCTCGTTCGCCGGTCCCTTCCAGCTCGGCGGTGCAACTTTGTCGAGCCACTCCATGACATCCTCGTGCAGGCCGGGCTCGTCGTCGTTGACCCAGACGCCGGCGGTGATGTGCATTGCCGAGACGAGCACCATGCCCTCCGCGATGCCAGCCTCGTCGACTGCTGCCTGCACCTCCTCGGTGATCCGGATCAGCTCACGGCGCTCAGTGGTCTCGAAGGTCATGTAGGCGGTGTGGGATTTCATCTGGCCTCCTTCAGGTCTGGGGGGTGCTGCACACGGTGAACCCGATCTCCCGTGCCAGGCGTTCGCGCAGCGCGTCCTCGGAGTCTCGCTTGGCCCGCGCCGCTTCGACGCCAGCCGCGTCTTCTTCCTTGGCCGCTGCGAGCGCCTGCTTGTCGGTGACGTAGACCCTTTCCTGCGCCTCGACGTATTCCTCGTAGGCATTTGCGATCGGGGGCGGCGGCGTCAGCGCGCGCAGCCCATGGACGCGCGGTCGCGCGATCCGGACGAGGGCTTCGGCGTAGGGAACGTCGGTCGCGTGCTCGCTTTCGAGGTCGCGGACTTCGAGGTAGCGACGCTGGCTGCTCTCGCAGATCGCATCCGCCTTGGCGATCAACTGCGACTCGGTCAACGGCTTCGGTCCGGTGTCCTTCGCGGCGGCTTTCGCCGCCGCGGCGTCGGTGGCAATGGTGGTGGTGCCGGGGTCGGAGCCGCCGTCGTCACCATTGCCGAGCGCGATCACGGCGGCGATCGCGATGCCGGCGAGGATCGCTGCTCCAGCTGCAGCGAGCAGACCCCGGCGATGGCCCGACGCCCGCGCCTTGCCTTCATGCGGATTGAGCTTCCGCGTGGCGGCAGCCGGCTCGAGGCGCCGGGTGGGCGC
>JBAREU010000192.1:0-7100 GCA_049796515.1 Solirubrobacterales bacterium | reverse complement strand
CGGCCCGCGAGGGCGGCGAGAGGATCAGCCGGTAGGGCAGCTCGATCGCCGTCTGGTCGGGCTCGGGCTCGACCAGGCCGCCGCGCGGGCGGGGGAACCAGGCGATGCTTCCCGACCGGCGGCGCCCGCCGCCAAGGCCGAACAGGTCGAGCAGATCGGCCCACCAGGAAGCCAGGGAGAAGCCGACCGCTGGCGGGCCCTCCGCCGTCCAGACGACGTTGAGGGGGCATTTCGCGAGGAAGGCGAGCAGCTCCTCGAGCGATGCCGGCACCGCTTCGATCTCGTCGGGGACGGCGAAGGCGACGCGCGAGGGGGCCGAGCCAAGCGCTGCCGCGACGTCGATCGGTTCGCCGGCGAGATAGCCCCGCACGAACTTGTTCCACAGCGGCATCCCGCCGTCGTCGGACACCTCTTCGAACGCCTCCTCGAGCAGGTGCTGGTAGGGGAAGCGCAGGACGACGCGGGCCGGTGCCCCGGTGTCGACACGGCGCAGCTCACCGGCGACGGGGACGAGGTTGTAGAAGTCGAAGCCGAGGACGAGCAGGTCCGCGGCGCGGACGGCGAACAACCGGTGGCTTGGCGTCGCCGCCATGCTTCGCTCTTCCTCCCGAAGGTCTAAATGTGCCGGACGCGGGCTACGCTAACGCCAGCGGTTGATGCAGGTCAACCTAAACAGTCAGATCATTACGAGCAATTAACCAAGGGCCATGGGACCGTCGTTGGGCCTATTCTGCTACTTTCATGTACATGAGTGCTTCGGTCGGTGTTGCAGAGCTACGACAGAACCTGAGCGTCTACCTGCGGCGGGTGAGCGCCGGGGAGCGGTTGGTGGTGACCGATCGCAACCGGCCGGTGGCCGAGCTCGGCCCGCCGCCGACGACAGGTCCCGACCTTGACCGGCTAATCGCGGAAGGGCGTGTTTCGCCTCCGGTTCGGGCGGGTCTGCCGGAGCCGGTGGAGCTGTCGGGCGATCCACGGGCATTGAGCCGTGCGCTCGACGACATTCGCGGTGATCGCTGAGCAGTGGCGGTCTTTTATGCGGATGCCTCCGCACTGGTCAAGCTTGTCTGCGAGGAGGCCGAGTCCGCGACTCTGCGCACCTACTTGGGTGGTGCGGATCTGATCAGCAGTGAGCTGATCCTGACCGAGATTCCACGGGCCATCCGTCGCGCGGCAGCACAAGATCCAGAGCTTCCGCTCGATTTGCTGTTGAAACGCGCCGGCGAGTTGGTCGATGCGCTTGCACTACGACCACTCGATCGAGCCCTGCTCGCCGGCGCTGGTGCCCTCGCTGAGCCTGCACTGCGAGCTCTCGACGCAATTCACGTCGTGTCCGCTGTCGACCTCGATCCGATCGAGGCGTTCGTGACCTATGACGAGCGCCAGGCTGCCGCCGCACGCCTCGCCGGCTTGCGAACGATGGCTCCGGGAATCTAATCAAGGCAGGAAGCCGAACGTCTCGTATAGTCGAGTATCCTTTAGTACTTGATGGTGCCGACCTTCATCACGCTCGGCCCGACGGGGACCTGCCACGAGCGGGCGGTGATGCGCTACGCCGCCTTTCAGGGCATCGAGGACTACCGGATCGAGCTGATCACCGACTTTTTCGTCGGCCTGGAGATGCTGCGCGAGACCCCGAGTGCCTTCCTCGTCCAGTGCAGCGCCCACCCCAAGGTCCACGAGATCACCGAGAAGTACTGGACCGAGGTCTGGGTCGTCGATACCTTCATCTTCCCGACCAAGCATCTGGTGGTGCTGACTCGCAAGGAGGTGGAGAAGCCACGCTCGCTCGGCATCGTCCCGGCGACCAAGGGCTACGTCGACCTCTCCCAGTGGGAGGAGGTGATCGACGTCGCCTCCAAGCCGATCGTCGCCGAAGAGCTCCTGCGCGGCGAGTACGACTCCGGCCTCACCCACATGGAGCACGTCGAGGAGCACGCCGACGAGTTGCGACTCGACCTCGACATCGGCGAAATCGACACCACCTGGGTCATCTACGGCCGCGAGAAGCGCTTCCAGGGCGAGGTAATCGGCATCCCCTCGGCCGAGCTCTACCGCCAGCCCCAGCTCGCCTAAGTTCGGTTCGGCAGCGCATCGATGTCACATCGGCGGCGCGGCGATCGTCTACCTGATAGAGACTTGCGTATAGACGGAACGGAGGTGGCGGTGGCATGAAGGTGGCGGTTGTGGGTGGGTCCGGCGCTCTCGGTGCGCCGCTGGTCGGCGCGCTGGCGGCGCGGGGGGACGAGGTGCTGGCGTTGAGCCGGACACCAGGGCGGGCGCTTCCCGATGGCGCCTCACACCACCGCGTCGACCTCACCAACGGCGAAGGCTTGGCCGAGGCGCTCGCCGGCGTCGAGGTGGTCATAGACGCTTCGAATTCGAGCCCACGCGATGCCGGCCCGGTGCTGGTCGAGGGCACGAAGCGGCTGCTGGCTGCTGGCGCGGAGGCGGGCGTCCGCCATCATGTCGGCATCTCGATCGTCGGCTGCGATCGGGTGCCGATCGCCTACTACAAGGTCAAGGTCGAACAGGAGGAGGCGATCGCGGCGGGGGAGGTGCCTTGGAGCCTGCTGCGCGCGACCCAGTTCCACAGCCTGCTCACTTGGTGCTTCGAGCAAGCCGCTCGCCTGCGAGTCCTCCCTACCGGCAGCGCCCTCATCCAACCGATCGAGCCGACGGTTGTCGCCGCGCGACTGGCCGAGGTGGCGCACACCGATTCGGCCGGCCGGCTGCCTGACGTCGCCGGCCCCGAGGTGCACACGCTGAGCCAACTGGCCAGAGCATGGAGGAAGGTCGACGACCGCAAACTGCTGCCGTTCCGGATGCCGACGGTCGGCAAGATTGGTCGGCCGCTGCGCGAAGGGGCCCTGTGCGATCCAAAGGCCGCGAGTGGCGGCGTGACCTTCGAGCAATGGCTGGCCAATGGATGACCTCGCTGCTTCCTTCGAGCAGCTGAGGGCGCACCTATTGCGGGTCGCTTACGGAACGCTCGGCAGCCTCTCCGAAGCCGAGGACGTGGTGCAGGAGGCCTGGCTGCGCCTACAGCGGGCCGACTCCGGGCAGATCGAGAGCCTGCGCGCCTGGCTTACTACGGTCGTCGCCAGGCTCTCGCTCGACGCGCTGCAGGCGGCACGCCGGCGGCGCGAGGACTACGTCGGCCAGTGGCTGCCCGAGCCGCTGGTCGAGAGGCTCGACGGGGAGGAGAACGCAGAGTGCGTCAACCTCGACGAATCGGTCGCAACCGCTCTGCTCGTCGTGCTCGAGCGGCTCTCGCCGGCCGAGCGAATGGCCTTCCTCCTACACGACGTCTTCGCGATGCCATTCGAGGAGGTCGCCGAGGTGGTCGGCCGCTCCCCCGCCGCCGTGCGCCAGCTCGCCGTGCGGGCGCGCCACCACGTCGAAGCCAAGCGGCCGCGCTTCCCCGCTTCCGCCGAGGAGCAAGAGCGCATCGTTATCGCCTTCACCGGAGCCTGTCAGGAGGGCGACCTCGAGGGATTGTTGCAACTGCTCGATCCCAGCGTGGTCTTCCGGTCCGACGGCGGCGGCCACGTGCCCGCGGCGCGCTTCCCGCTGGAAGGCGGCGAGCGCGTGGCGCGTGCTCTGCTGGCGCTCGATCGCAAGCGACGCCGGGCCGGCCGCGAGATCAGGGGCGTAGCTGGCAGGGTCAACGGCCTTCCCGGTCTCGTCTACCACGAAGGCGAGACTCTCAACGTGCTCTCTTTCACCATCGACGCCGGTCGCATCGTAGCCCTCGATGTCGTGCGCAATCCCGACAAGCTGCGGCACGTGCGGCTCCCGGTCGGATGAGATCCCCGAACGCGGCCCGCGCCGCGCTGATCGTCATGGTTCTCTCCCTCATTCCGATTGGTCTCACGGCGACGCTGGCGCCGCAGACCTTCTACGACGACTTCCCCTTCCTCCGCCACTGGGTCGACCTGCTCCCCCCTTACAACGAGCATCTGGTCACCGACGTCGGCGGGCTCTACCTCGGCTTCACCGTCATCTTCGCCTGGGCGGCCTGGACGCTGCAACCGACCCTCATCCGCGCCGTCTGCTCGGCCTGGCTGCTGACCGCCGCGATCCACCTCCTCTTCCACGTCACCCACCTGGAGGGCTTCGACACCGGCGACGCGATCGCCCAGGTCGCCTCGCTCGTCCTGCTCCTCGTGCCGCCGCCGCTGGCGATCTGGGCCGCTCAGCCCACGCGGCTGGTCGAGAGCGGCGTCGATACGACGCTGTAGACGTCCCACTCGTCGGCGACGCCCTTGAGTGCGTGGCGACCGGCTTCGGCGAACTCGATCCCCGAGCCGACCGAGAGGTCGCGCACAGTGCGCGATACGAGCACCTCGCCACCGCCCGCCAAGGCGGCGATACGGGCGGCGACGTGGACCGCGATCCCGCCGACGTCGTCGCCCATCCGCTCGACCTCGCCAGTGTGCAGGCCGGCGCGCACCTCGATTCCCAGCGCCGGCATCGCCTCGACGATCGCCCGCGCGCACTCGGCGGCGCGGGTGGGACCGTCGAAGACGGCAAGGAAGCCATCGCCGGTCGTCTTCACCTCGCGTCCCGAAAAGCGGCTCAACTGGGCGCGGGTCTGGTCCTGGTGGCGCTCGAGCAGGTCGCGCCAGCGGCGGTCGCCCATCTCGCCGGCCAACCGGGTCGAGTCGACGATGTCGGTGAAGAGCACCGTCGCCAGCACCCGCTCCGGGGCTGGCCCCGGTCGCACGCCGGTGAGGAACTCCTCGACCTCGTCCATGGCCTCGACCCCGCCCTCGCCGACCCAGGGGAAGTGATCGACACCTTCCAGCTCGACGTAGCGGCTGCCCTCGATCTGCTCGGCCAGCCAGCGCGCGGCGCGGTAGTTGACCACCCGGTCGCCGCGGCGGTGCATGACTAGGGTCGGCGTGTGAATCAGCGGCAGGACGTCGCGCACGTCCGCCTCGAGGAACATCTTCAAGAGCTGATTGGCCCGCAGCGGACTCGCCGCCTGGCGCTCGTAGCGGGCTTGCGCCTCGCGGGCGGCGGGGTCGTCGGCAAGACTCGGCGAGAAGACGTCGAGCGTCGCCCCCTGCCCCCAGAGAGGGGACATCAGCTCCGTGTCAGCCTCGAGCAAGGCCTCCTTCGGCGCCGCCCAGGGGTAGTCCTCGGCCCAGGTCGAGCGCGCCATTCCTCCCCACAAGACCAGCGCCTGGACGCGCTCCGGGTGGGAGGCGGCGAAGAGCATCGACGTCATCGCTCCCTCCGACATGCCGAACAGCGCCGCTCGCTCCAACCCGGTCGCGTCCATCACGGCGCGCAGGTCGTCCATCCGCTCCTCCAGCGTGGTCGTACCGTCCACGGGGTCCGACAGTCCGACCCCGCGGCGGTCGAAGGTGATCACCCGGGCGAAAGAGCCGAGCCGGCGCAGGAACCGCACCAGGGCTGGGTTTTCCCACATCAGGTCGAGGTGAGAGAGGTAGGGGTAGGCGACGACGATGTCGATCGCACCCTCGCCGAGTTCCTGGTAGGCGATGCCGACTTCGCCGCTGCGCGCGTATCGGGTCTGCGGGGGCATCGCGCTGCCCACAGTACGCGGAGCGGCGCGGTCGCTCAAGCCGCTCCGCCGTCTCCCTCCACCTGTTCGAGCAGCTCCAGCATCTTGCGGTGGTAGGCGAGACCCGTGGCGAGGACCTGCTCCGAGGCGACCCAGCCTTCGCTGTCGCGCACGTCGTTGAGATAACCCTGCAGCTCGATCAGCTTCTCGCGATGCCAAGCCCGCCGCTCCTCCACCAGCGCGTGGAGATCGGCACCGGCGAAGACCTTGAGCACATGTTCATCGCGCACCTGGGGAGGAGCCGCGCTTGGCTCGGCCGCCCATTTCCGCAGCGCCGCGCGGCCCTTCTCGGTGAGCGCATAGACCTTGCGGCGCCGGCCGGCGGACTCTTGCCGCACCGAGAGATAGCCCGCCGCCTGCAGCCGCGCCGGCTCCTCGTAGGCCGTCGTGTGCGGCAGTGGCCAGAAGTTGGCGATCGATTTCTCGATCGCTCCCTTGATCTCGTACGAGGTCGCCTCGCCGAGCTGGTCCAACAGGGCCATCAGGGCGTAGGAGTTCGCGGTGAGGCGGATCGACTTGCGTTTCACACTTCGACTCGTATAGTTCGGGACGAACTATAGGAAATGACGGCATGGGAGGTCAGCATGGGTGCCATGGATCGAGGCGACATCATCCCCAACCGGCAGGACTACGACGCGGTGATCGTCGGCGGCAGCCTCGCCGGCTGCACGGCGGCGATTGGCCTGGCGCGAGCGGGGGCGCGCGTGGCGCTGGTCGAGCAGCGGCCAGATCCCGCCGCCTTCAAGCGCATGTGCTCACACTACGTCCAGGCCTCCGCAGTGCCGACGTTGGAACGGCTGGGGCTGCTCGAGCCGATGCTGGCCGCCGGTGCCGTGCGCTCGCGGGCGCACATCTGGACGCGCTGGGGCTGGATCGAGGCGCCCCCAGAGCGCGCTGGCTACGGCATCAACCTGCGCCGCGAGCTGCTCGACCCGTTGATCCGCGAGACGGCTGCGACGACACCCGGTGTCGATCTGATCCTCGGCCGCACGGCCGAGCGATTGCTGCGCGAGGACGGTGCCTTCCGCGGCGTCGTCATCGGCGACGGCAATGGAGGCGAGGCGACTCTGCGCGGCCGACTCGTGGTCGGCGCCGACGGTCGCGACTCGCGGATCGTCGAGCTCTCCGGCATCCCCGCCAAGACGCTGCCCCACGGGCGCTTCGCCTACGGCGCTTACTTTGAGGGCGCGGCGCCGGCGAACGCTCCCGACAGCTCGATCTGGTTCCTCGATCCCGACGTCGCCGCCGCCTTCCCCACCGACAGCGACCTCACCTTCTTCGCGGCGATGCCGACCAAGGCCCGCCTCGCCGAGTTCAAGCGCGACCCGGAGGCGGCGCTCGTCTCCTATGTCGCCGCCATACCCGAGGGCCCGCCGATCCGCGAGGGACGGCGGGTAGGTCCGGTGATCGGCAAGCTCGACATGCCCAATCGCGTGCGCGGGCCGGTTGCACCGGGGCTGGCGCTGATCGGCGACGCGGCCCTTGCCACCGACCCGCTCTTCGG
>JBAREU010000191.1:0-2041 GCA_049796515.1 Solirubrobacterales bacterium | reverse complement strand
ACGTCGCCAACGCGCTGGCCGCGGCGACCGCGGCTCTGGCGATGGGCCTCGATCGCGATGCCGTGCGCGAGGGACTGCGCAGCTTCGCCGGCGTCCCGCACCGGCTCGAGGCGATCGCCGAGATCGCCGGCGTGCGCTTCGTCAACGACTCCAAGGCGACCAACGTCGCCTCGGCGGTCGTCGGCATCGGCGCCTTCGAGGGCGGCGTCCACACGATCCTCGGCGGCAGCGAGAAGGGGGAGCCCTTCGCGCCGCTGATCGAGCCGGTGCGCGAGCGCTGTGTCGCCTGCTACCTGATCGGCGCCACCGCCGACCGGCTGGCGACCGAGCTTGCACCGGCGGTAGCCGACGGTATTGAGCTGCACCGCTGCGCGGACCTCGAGGACGCGGTGCGCCGCGCCGCGGCTGCCGCCCAGTCCGGCGAGGTTGTCCTGCTCTCGCCCGCCTGCGCCAGCTTCGACGCCTTCGAGAACTTCGAACGGCGCGGCGATCGTTTCCGCGAGATCGTCGCGGGGCTGACATGAGCGCCCGCACCATCTCCCTGCCCTGGCGGGGAGCGAAGGGCAAGACGGGGAAAAAGACCAGGAAGTCTCGCGCTGCCAGTCTTCCGGCCGAGTACAACATGCTGCTCACGGCGACCCTCTGCCTGCTCGCCTTCGGCGCGGTGATGGTCTTCTCGGCAAGCTCGACGACGCGGGTGCTGAGCGACGGCGGCCTCTCCGACAGCGCCTTCTACTTGAAGCGGACGCTGCTTTTCGGTGCCGTCGGGCTGCTGATCATGCACCTGGTGGCGCGCAACGGGCTGCAGCTCGTCCGCCGCCTCACCCCCGCGATCCTCGGCGTGTCGTTCTTCCTGCTGCTCGCCGTGCTCGTCGCCGGCACGAACGTCAACGGCTCCAGCCGCTGGCTTGGCTCGGGCTTCCTGCAGATTCAGCCGTCCGAGCTGGCCAAGGTGGCGCTGATCCTCTACGCCGCGGACCTCCTGGCACGCAAGCCGAAGCGCGCTCGCTCGCTCGAGGGGTTGATGCCGTTCCTGCTCGTCACCGGCGCCGCCGCGCTGCTGATCGTCGCCGAGCCCGATCTGGGCACGACGATGGTCGTCACCTTCGCCGTCAGCGCGACCCTCGTCGCGGCCGGAGCGCGGATACGCGATCTGGCCCTGATCGGCGCCGTCCTCGCCTTCTTCGCCCTCCTGATGACGGTTATCGAGCCCTACCGGATGGCGCGCCTGACCGGCTTCCTCAACCCCGGCGCCGACGCTGCCGGGGCCGGCTTCCAGGCGGCGCAGGCGAAGATCGCGCTCGGCTCGGGCGGCCTCTTCGGGGTCGGGATCGGCAACGGGGTGCAGAAGGCGTTCTACCTGCCCGAGGCGCACACCGACATGATCTCGGCGGTGATCGGCGAGGAGCTCGGCCTGGTCGGCATCCTCGGTGTCGTCGGCCTCTTCTCGCTCTTCGGCTACGCCGGGCTCCAGGTGGCGAAGAAAGCGAAGGACAACTACGGCAAGCTGCTCGTCGCCGGGCTGACCTCGCTCGTCCTCGTGCAGGCGACGATCAACCTCTTCGCCGTGATGGGCCTGGCGCCGCTGACCGGCGTGCCGCTGCCCTTCGTCTCCTACGGCAACAGCAGCCTGATGACGACGCTGTTCGCCGTGGGCCTGATCCTCAACGTCGCCCGTGGGGGGACCGCCCGCGCTGGCAAACTGCGCGTCGTCGAGGGTGGGCGCAAGCCCGCGCGTGGAAGGAGCCGATCGAGCAGTGCCGGGAAACGTAAAAGTGGTGGTGGCAGCCGGGGGAACGGCCGGTCACGTCGTGCCGGCCATGGCAGTCGCCGACGAGCTTCGGGCTAGCGGCGCCGAGGTCTCCTTCCTCGGCACGCGCGAGCGAATCGAGGCCGACCTGGTGCCTTCAGCGGGCTACGAGATCGACTTCCTAAAGGTGCGCGGGATCGACCGCGGCAGCCGGGTACGTGCCGCCCTCGCCGGGGCCGAGGCGCTGCTCGCCGCTGGCACGGCCATGCGGGCGATCCGGCGGCGCCGTGC
>JBAREU010000190.1:0-8343 GCA_049796515.1 Solirubrobacterales bacterium | reverse complement strand
GCCGCGAGCGATGCCGGGGTCGCCTTCCACCTCGCCGCGCAGCTGGGCGAGTGGGGACCGTGGGCGGAGTTCGAACGCGGCAACGTCGACGGCACCCGCAACGTACTCGCCGCCTGCGCCGAGGCGGGGGTGCGGCGCTTCATCCACTGCGGAACCGAGGCGGCGCTGATGGCGGGCGAGCCGCTGATCCAGGTTGACGAGACCGCGCCGCTGCGGCCGGACTCGCGGGCTCCCTACCCGGCGACCAAGGCGCGTGCAGAGCAGGCCGTCCGCGACGCCAGCCGCGAGGGCTTCGAGACCGTCGTCGTGCGGCCGCGCTTCGTCTGGGGCAAGGGCGACACGACGCTCTTGCCGGAGATGGTCGCGACGATCGAAGCGGGCAAATGGGCCTGGGTCGGCGGCGGCCGCAACGTCACCGATACGACCCACGTCGACAATGTCGTCGAGGGTCTGCTCCTGGCGGCGGAGAAGGGCCGACCCGGCGAGGCCTACTTCGTCACCGACGGCGAGCCGGTCGTCTTCCGCGATTTCGTCACCGCGCTGCTCGCGACGCAGGGAGTAGAGCCGCCCAACCGCAGCCTCCCCGCCTGGACCGCGGCGCCGCTCGCCCGGGTCGCCGAGACGGCCTGGAAAGCCCTGCTCCTGCGCGGCTCGCCGCCGATGACCACCTTCCGCTCTTGGCTCCTCACCCAGGAGTGCACGCTCGATATCTCCAAGGCCCGCGCCGAGCTCGGCTACACCCCAATCGTCACCCACAAACAGGGCCTAGCCGAGCTACGAACGGCTGGCGCGGTGGCGCTCTAGCTCGGCTACGAGCAGCTTGGTGTGGAGGGCGGCGATCAGGTCCTGCAGGGGCTGGGAGCCGGATTCGAGCATCTCGACGACGCGCTCGGGCGGGACCTCGCCGGCGAGGCGATCCATCACCATCTCGACCTCCTGGCCGACCAGCTCTTCAAGCGCCTTCTTGTAGCGCAGGGTGTCGTAGACGGTGAAGCCGATTTGCTCGTCGTAGCCGCCGGCGCGGAAGCGACCGATCGCCTCGATGATCTTGATGTCCGAGGGCGAGTAGCCGCGGCTGTTGGGGCTGAGCACCTCGATCTCCTCCAGCCGGTCGAGTACGTCCTTGGGGACGCCGTAGCGCTCGCGCACCTCGGCGGCGCTGGTCCGGGTGCGCTCGCCACCCAGCGCCCGCTCGAGGATGCGGTCCTCGAGCTCGACCATCGCGCGGGCGCGCTCGGGGTCCTCGTCGAGCACCAATTTGATCGCCCGCAGCGGCATGAAGCGCTCCTCCTGCAACTGCTTGATCAGCTTGATCCGGTCGACGAGCTCGGGCGGGTAGTAGGCCATGTTGCGGCTCGTCTTGACGCCCTCCGGCAGGAGGCCCTCGCGCAGGTAGTGCTTGATCGTCGGCACCGGGACGCCGGAGGCCTCGGCCAGCTCGCCTATCCGCAACAGCTCCGTCTCCGCCTTGGCCGCCATCGACCTACGCTCGGAAGGTGGTCGCGGCGTCGGCGCTCGGCCCGGCCGCCGCGCCCGACTCCACCATCGCCGCGATCTCCTCGTCGGAGTAGCCGGCCTCACGCAGCACCTCGTCGGTGTGCTCGCCGAAAGCGGGCGCCGGCCGGGTCGGGTCACCTGGGGTGCGACTCATCTTCACCGGCACGCCGAGCTGGCGCACGGTACCGAGACCGGGCTGCTCGATCGTGGTCACCATCTCGCGCGCCCGGACGAGCTCGGACTCCAGCGCCTCGCCGACGTCGAGCACCGGCTCGATGCAACAGTCGTGCTCGTCGTTGAAGGCGCGCCACTCCTCGCGGGTCCGCCCGCGGAAGACCTCGGCCACCTCGCGCCAGGCGTCGGAGCCGGGCGCCTCGAACTGCACCTCGATCAGGTCGGGGCGCTCGACCCCGTTGCAGAAGGCGGCCCAGAACTTCGGCTCCAGGGCGCCGCAGGTGACCCAGCCGTCGGCTGCCTCGTAGGGGAAGTAGCAGACCAAGCCGCCCGCCAGCTGCTGCTCGCCCCGCCGCGGTACCTCGCCGTCGCAGAAGTAGCGCCCGGCGACCAGGGCGAGCCAGGAGAGCGCCCCGTCGGCCATCGAGACATCGACCATCTGCCCCTCGCCGGAGCGACGGCGCTCGTGCAGCGCCGCCATCACGCCGAAGGCGGCCATCAGGGCGCCGCCGCCGAGGTCGGCGATCTGGCCGCCCGATTGGACGGGCGGGCCGTCCTTGGCCCCGGTCAATCCCAGCAGCCCAACCAGGCCGAGGTAGTTCATGTCGTGCCCAGCGCGCTGGGTGTAGGGGCCGTCCTGGCCGTAGCCGGTAATCGCGCAGAAGACGATCGCCGGGTTGACCTCGCGCATCCGCTCGTAGCCGACCCCGAGCCGGTCGAGGACGCCGGGGCGGAAGCCGTCGAGGACAACGTCATAGCGCTCGACCAGGCGCAGCAGTGCCTCGCACCCGGCCTCGCTCTTGAGGTCGAGGCGGACCGAGCGCTTGCCGCGGTTGAGCGCCAGGTAGAGCGAGGAGCGGGTGCCCAGCTCCTGCTGGGACTCCTCGCCGTAATAGGGCGGCGCCCAGCGGATGTAGTCACCCATGGCGGTGTCCTCGACCTTCAGCACCTCGGCGCCGAGGTCGGCCAGCAGCAGCGAGCAGAAGCCGCCAGGCAGGAGCCGGGTCAGGTCGAGGACCCGTACGTCGCTAAGCGGCAGATCGCTCACGCTTGGGAACCCCCAGCAGCTCGCGAGCCTCGGCGACGCTGGCGGCGCGGCGGCCGACGTCCTCGGCCATCTGGCGCGCCTTGGCGATCAGCTCGCCGTTCGACTTCGTCATCTCGCCATTCGGCAGGTAGAGGTTGTCCTCGACCCCGGCGCGGACGTTGCCGCCCAGCACCAGCGACGCGCCGAGCAGTTTCCACTGATCGCGCGAGATGCCGATCACCTGCCACTGGTGCTCGCCCTCTGCGCCGCCGGGGATCTGGTCAGCCATAAAGCCGACGTTGCGCGGGGTCGGGCGGATGCCGCCGTTGACCCCCATCACGAGGGAGATCTGCAGCGGGGTCCGCTCGAGCAGGCCCATGTCGATCAGCGGGTCGAGGTTGGCGACGTGGCCGGCGTCGAAGCACTCGTGCTCGGGCTTTATCCCCAGCTCCTTCATCGCTGTGAGGAACTCGATGATCGTGTCGAAGCTGTTCTCGAAGACCGCCTTGAAGACGAAGTCCTTGCGCCGCGAGCTGTACTTGGCGTAGTTCATCGAGCTCATGTTGAGGGCGGCGACGTCGGGCCTGCACTCGCGCAGGTACTCGATCCGCTTCTCGATCGGGATGCCGATCGCCCCGGTCGAGTAGTTGACAATCACGTCGCCGACCTCGGCCAGGATCGCCTCGGTTATCGCCTTGAAATCCTCGACCTCATAGGAGGGCGTGCCGTCCGGTTTGCGGGCATGGATGTGGATCTGCGAAGCGCCCTCGTCGACGGCGCGCCGCGCCTCCGCCGCGTACTCCTCCGGCGTGTAGGGGATCGCCGGGCACTGGTCGCGGTTGGCGATCACGCCGCTGATCGAGCAGCTGATCACGACCGGGTCGCCGAACGAGCTCATACGGGCATCACCCCATGCCGTTTCTTCGGCTTCTCGACGTGTTTGTTGCGCGCCATGCGCAGCGCCTTGACGATCGTCGGGCGGGTCTCGCGCGGGTCGATGATGTCGTCGATCACCGCGTTGCCGGCGGCGATGTAGGGGTCGATCTGCTCGCGCACCGCGTTCAGCATCGTCTCACGGGTGGCGTCCGGATCGTCCGACGCCTCGATCGCCGAGCGGCCGATGATGTTGACCGCGCCCTCGGCGCCCATCACCGAGATCTCCGCCCCGGGCCAGGCAACGATCAGATCGGGCTCGTAGGCCTTGCCGCACATCACGTAGTAGCCGGCGCCGTAGGCCTTGCGCACGATCACCGTCACCTTCGGCACCGTGGCGCGGCTGACCGCGTAGAGCATCTTCGCCCCGTGGCGGATGATCCCGGCGTGCTCGACCTTGGCACCGACCATGAAGCCGGGCACGTCCTGGAGGAAGACCAGCGGTACGTTGAAGGCGTCGCAGAGGTTGATGAAGCGGGCGGCCTTGTCGGCGGAGTCGTTGTCGAGGATGCCGGCCAGCTGCTTGGGCTGGTTGGCGACGATCCCGACCGGCTGGCCGCCGAAGCGGGCGAAACAGGTGATCAGCGTCTTGGCGAACTTCGGCTTGATGTCGAACCACTCGCCGTCGTCGACGATCTCGCCGATCACGTCGTACATGTCGTAGGGCTGGCGCGATGACTCGGGGACGATCTCCAGCAGCTTCTCCGACATGCGGTCGTCGGGATCGCTGGTCGGGACGATCGGCGGCTTCTGCTCACAATTCGAGGGGAAGTAGGAGAGGTACTGCTTGACCTTGACGATGCACTCCTCGTCGTCCTTCACCTCAAGATCCCCCACTCCCGATTTGCGGCAGTGGACCTTGGCTCCACCCAGCTCCTCCATCGTGATGTCCTCGCCGGTTACGGCTTTGGTCAGGTGCGGCCCGGCGAGCGCCATCGCCCCCTGGCCGGAGACCATCGGCACGAAGTCGGAGAGCGCCGGGATGTAAGCGGTGCCGGCGGCGCAGGGGCCCATCATCGCCGCGACCATCGGAATCACCCCCGACATTTCGACCTCCTCGCGGAATAGGTGGCCGGAGCCGGCGAAGAGCGAGCCTGCCGCCTCCTGGATGCGGGCGCCTGCCGAGTCGAGCAGCCAAACGAAGGGCATCCGCTTGGAGAGCGCCATTTCGCGTAGACGGGTGACCTTGAGCTCGCCGGTCATCCCCATCGAGCCGGCCATCACGGTGAAGTCATAGGCGGCAATGCAGCAGGGGCGGCCGTCGATATCGCCCCAGCCGGTGATCACGCCGTCGGCCGGCGCCTCCTTGCCCTCCATCGCCCGCTGAGCAAAGTGCGGCCGGCCGTGGATGCCCATCTCGACGAAGGTGCCCTCGTCGACCAAAAGGTCGATCCGCTCGCGCGCGGTCAGCTTGCCGCGCTCGTGCTGCTTGGCGATCTTCTCCTCGCCACCGCCGAGCTTCGCCTTCTCGCGCCGCTCGTGCAGCTGCTCAGTCAGCTCGCCCAGCGGGGCCCCGCCGGGTAGCAGGTGCTTGCTCTCTTGCTCGGTGCTGGCCACTCCTACCTGCCTTTCCACTGCGGCTCGCGTTTCTCGAAGAAGGCGCTGACGCCCTCGACGATGTCCTCGGTCGAGAAGGTGAGCGAGAGCTGCGAGCGCAGGTAGTCGAGCGCGTCGTCGACCGCCATGTCCTGCTGGCGGTACATCGCGTCGTGGCCGAGCCGCATCAGCACCGGGCTCTTGGAGGCGAGCTTGCCCGCCCAGTCCGCCACCGCGGCGTCGAACTCGCCCGCCGGCACGACCTTGTTGGCCAGCCCGTACTCAACCGCCTGCTCGGCGCTCAGCCGCTCGCCCAGCAACATCATCTCGTTGACCTTCTTGCGCGGGACGTTGCGGTAGATGATCGCCATGATCATGTAGGGGAAGGCGCCAACGTTGATCTCCGGCGTGCCGAAGGTGGCACCCTCCTTGGCTATCAAGAGATCGCAGGAGAGGGCGAGACCCATGCCGCCTGCCAGCACGTGGCCGTTGGCGGCGCAGAGCGAGGGCTTGCCCAGCCGCGGCATCAAGCGGAAGAATTCGAGGAAGAGGTCGGTGGCGAAGTGTTTGGCGACGAGCGGCACGTCGGCAGCGAAGCCACCCAGGTCGGCACCCGCGCAGAAGACCTTCTCGCCGGCCCCGGTGAGGACGACTGCGCGCGCCTCCTCGTCGTCGCGGGCATGCTTCATCGCGTCAACCAGCTCGGTCAGCATCTGCCCGGAGAGCATGTTGCGCTTCTCCGGGTTGTTCAGCGTCACCGTGGCGACACCGCCGGCAACTTCGTACTTGACGACCTCGTAGTCCATCCCGCCGGGACCATAGCCGAAGCGGGCCTTCGCTGGAAGTGGAAAGTGCTACTGTCCACTCGAACTTCGACCAGGAGGAGAGACAAGTGGCGACCGCGACGACCAACGGCTCGAAAGTCATCAAGCCCGACCACGCAGCCGAGCGCAAGCACATGATCTTCACGCAGGAGCACGAAGACCTGCGCGAGTCGATGGAGGCGTGGGTCAAAAAGGAGCTCTACCCCCACCGCAACGAGTGGGAGGAAACCACCTGGCCGCGCGAGATCATGAAACGCGCTGGCGACCTCGGCTTCCTCGGCCTCTGCTTCCCAGAGGAGTACGGCGGCCAGGGCGGCGACTACTACTACTCGATGGTCCGCTCGGAGTGCATGAGCTACTCGGGCTCGGGCGGGCTCAACATGGGCTTCGTCGTCCATACCGACATGGTCCTACCGCCGATCGAGATGCTCGGCACCGAGGACCTCAAGCAGCGCTACCTGCCGCCGGCGATCCGCGGCGAGAAGATCGGCTGCCTCGGCATCACCGAGCCCGAGGCGGGCTCCGACGTCGCCGGCATCCGCACCAGCGCGATCCGCGACGGCGACGAATTCGTCGTCAACGGCTCGAAGACGTTCATCACCAACGGCGCCCGGGCCGACTTCATCGTCCTCGTCGTCAAGACCGACCCCTCGAAAGCCCACGACGGGATGAGCCTCCTGGTCGTCGACCTGCGCGACGACGACGGCAACACCGTGCCCGGCTTCAGCGTCTCGCGCAAGCTGGAGAAGATGGGCATGCACTCCTCCGACACGGCCGAACTGGCCTTCGAGGACGTGCGGGTGCCGGTCGAGAACCTGCTCGGCGAGGAGGGCAAGGGCTTCTACCACATCGCCTGGGAGCTGCAGAGCGAGCGGATGGTCGCCTGCGCCGGCGCCGTCGCCGGGGCGCAGCGGATGTTCGATCGCACCCTCGAGTACGCCAAAGAGCGCAAGGCCTTCGGCCGCTCGATCGGCAACTTCCAGGTGATCCGCCACAAGTTCGCCGAGATGGCGACCAAGATCGAGGCGGCCCGCCAGTTCACCTACGCGACCGCCTGGCGCTACGCCAACGGCGAGTATCCGGTGCGGGAGATCTCCGAGTGCAAGCTCTACACCTCGCGGATTGCCTGCGAGGTCGCCGACGAGTGCATCCAGATCCACGGTGGCTACGGCTACATGAAGGAGTACGAGATCGAGCGCGCCTACCGCGACGTTCGCCTCAACCGGATCGGCGCCGGCACCGACGAGATCATGCTCGAGGTGATCGGCCGCAGCTACGGACTGTAGGGACGGATCGGAGACAGCCGCAGTGTCGCACGTCGACCACATCCGCTCCTACTATGAGGCGCTCAACACGGGTGACGAGGAGGCGGTCGCGGCCCACTTCACCGACGACGCAATCCACTACTACACCCGCCTCGGGCCCCACGAGGGGGCGGAGACGATCGGCCGCTACGCGGCCCTGGGGGTCGAGAGCATCGACGCCCAGTGGTACATCGAGAACGCGATCGAGCAGGATGACCAGGTGGTGATCGAGTGGACGATGACCTGGCGCGCGCCGGAGTCGGACGAGAAGCGCCTCGATCGCGGCACCGAGTGGTTCCGCATCCGCGACGGCAAGATTGCCGAGGTGCGGGCGTACCACCACGGGGGCAAGAAGAACCCGCAGGGCGACCTGCTCGGCTTCGACCACGCGGGTCGCGGCTACACGATGCTCGAGGACTGGAGCGCCCCAGCGAAAACCGGACAGAGCCCGACGTGACGGTGGCCTAACCCCCGCCTAGACCGCAGCGCCGAATCCAGCTGCGAGTTCGTCGAGGTGCTGGTGCACCTGCTGGATCACGATCGAGCCCTCGCCGACAGCGGAGGCGACCCGCTTGACCGCGCCGTGGCGGACGTCGCCGACGGCGAAAACTCCCGGCAGGCTCGTCTCGTGCATCTGCCGCTCGCCGAGATGAGGGTTGCGTTTGCCCCCTATAGCGGGGTCAACGTAGCTCTCGTCCGACCCTGCGCCGCCGGCCGTGACGTCCCGACCGGTGAGGACGTAGCCCCACTCGTCGCGCTCGATCTCCTCGGGCAGCCACTCGGTGCCGGGCCGGGCACCGATCAGGACGAAGAGGACATCGGCCGAGACGTTCGTAGCCGAGCCTGAGACGACGTCGCGCAAGGTCAGGCGTTCCAGCCTCGCCTCGCCCCCGCCCCCTGCTACCTCGGTCTCCAGCATCACGTCGACGTTGGCCGCGGCAGCAATCTCGTCGCGCAGGTAGCTCGACATGCTGGCCGCGAGCGTCGGGCCGCGAACGAGCAGGGTCACCCGCTCCGCCCAGCGGTGGAGGTGCATCGCCGCCTGACC
>JBAREU010000189.1:0-15601 GCA_049796515.1 Solirubrobacterales bacterium | reverse complement strand
GTGCCGGTCCGCGGCGGCGGCGAGCTGACCTCGCGCGAACGGCGCGAGCGAGCCCTCTTGGCGATGTGTATCGCCCTGCCGGCAGAGGGCAAGGAGTACCTGGTGCGACTTACCGACGAGCATCTTTCGCCGAACGGCGCCCGCGCCGCGGCCTGGTTGCGCGAGCATCCCGACGATCCGGCGTCCAACCTTCCCCACGACGACGACCAGCTCGCCGGCCTGATCGCCGAGCTGGTCATCCTCGCCCACGACGAGCCCGCCTCGGTCGAGGCGATGGAGCTCAACTACCTCCTGCTGGAGCAGCGCCGCCTCGAGTCCCAGATAGCCGCCGCCGGCGAAGCGGACGAGTACGAGCGCCGTGCCGCCCTGAGCCGAGAACGCGCCGCCCTGGTCGAACGCATAGCCCGCACCGAGCGTGTCGGGGGTTAGGCTCAGGCGAGGGCATAGGCACTGTTCTGTCTGAGGCATTTGCCAGTATTTCCCCATGGACAAGCGGTTTTTGGAGAGTTGTCTGGCAAGTGGGATGTCGCTCGAAGCGATCGGTCGCGAGGTCGGTAGGCACCCGTCGACGGTCAGTTACTGGTTGAAGAAGCATGGCTTGAACGCCATCGGCCAGTCGCAGCACGCGCCGAAAGACGCGATCGATCAGACCCATTTGACCGAACTCGTCAATCAGGGACTCTCGATCAGGCAGATTGCCGACGAGCTAGGGGCGGGATATTCGACTGTTCGCTACTGGCTCCGCAAGCTTGACTTGGAGACGGATCGGTCAATTCGCCGACGGGAAAGCGATGGCGCCCGGCAGGCGGGCCACGACAAGACGTATTTGAAATGTCCGAAGCACGGACACGCACCTTTCTTCAAGCGCCAAGAGGGCGGCTATAGATGCGCGCGATGCAATACCGCGTCTGTGTCGGAGCGACGTCGTCAGGTCAAGCGCGTGCTTGTGGCCGAGGCCGGTGGTCGGTGCAGAATGTGCGGCTTCAACGGGCACCCCGCTGCCCTTCACTTCCATCACCTCGATCCGGCGACCAAGGAGTTCCATCTAGGGCACCAGGGTCAGTCACGCGCAATCGCCAGGATGCGTGCGGAGGCAGAGAAGTGTGTCCTGCTGTGCGCGAACTGTCATGCATTGGTTGAGTCTGGCGTAGAGAAATTGTCGGTCGCGGATCGCTAGAGTTGTGACGCCGTCCGGGGCGTTCTGGGTGGCTCGCTTCGATCCGGGGTAGCTCAATTTGGTAGCAGCGCTCGGCTGTTAACCGAGAGGTTGTGGGTTCGAGTCCCACCCCCGGAGCTCATTGTTCCCACTGCGAGTTGGGGTCGCCAGCTTCTCGACCAGCTCAGCGCCGCGCTCAGCGCCGTCGTGTTCCTGCGCCCAGGTGGCGAGCTCGCTCGCGCGGGCGGTGAAAGCAGGCTCGCCGAGGATGCGGCGGGCAGCCCAGCGGAGCGGCCCGGGGCGGCAGAGTCGCCAGGGGAGCGAGAGGCCGGCCTTGGCCCAGCTGACCCGCATCGCGGTCTCACTCATGTCGCCTATGAAGGGGCTGATCAAGAGCGGCGTGCCGGCCGCGAGGGCGCGGGCGACGGTGCCGTGTCCGCCGTGCGAGATCACGAGGGACGCCACTGGCATCAGCTGGCTGTAGCTGAGCCAATCGACCAGGACAGCGTTGGCTGGCACCTCGATCGGGCGCTGCGGCACGACCCGGTTGGTCGTCGCCACGACCCGCACCGGCTCATGAGCCAGCGCTGCGAGTGCCGTGCGCACGAGGTGGTTGTGGGAATCGTGCGCCGTGCTGGGCGCGACCAGCACCAGCGGCTCGTCCCCCGGCGGCAGCTCGATCTCGGCGTGGGGGGTCTCGAAGCTCATCGGTCCGGTCACCTCAACGCCGGCTGGCCAGCGCCGTGGATACTCGAGCTGGGGAAAGGTGCCGACGAGCGCCAGGTCGGCGCTGATGCCCCCGTGGAAGCGCTCGGTCGGAGGTAGCCCAAGCCGTGCTCGCTGGCGGTTCAGGTCGTTGCGACCCTGCTCCAAGCCGACGTCGAGCGCTCGCTGCCCCAACCGCCAGACACGGCGCCCGATCGGCGTGCGTGGCGGTCGCAGGCCGACGGCGAAGAAGGGGAGCCCCGGCTCGACCACCGGATAGATGTGCGGGATCAGGGTCGCCCGGGGCACGCCGGCCACCTCGGCCGCGAGCGCCGGCGCCAGGGTGAGGATGTCGCTGACCACGACGTGCGGGCGCATCTCCTCCAGCAACGGCAGCAGTGCTCTCGCGGCCTCGGCCGCGTGGGCGCCCTCGGCCGAATCCGGATCCGGCGGTGGGAACATCCGGTATTCCTCAGCGGCGGCAAATCCCAGACCGGCCCCCTCGACAGCGGCCCGCCGCTCCTCCCACGTCTCGATCGTCACCTCGTGGCCGCGGCCGGCGAGCGCCCGCCCGAGGGCTATCGCGGGGAAGGCGTGCCCGGGGTCACCGAAGGCTGCGACCAGAAACCGCATAGCCCGTCACGGGGTATCGAGGCCCTCGCCCGGTCGGGTGAAGACGACCTCGGGCACGTGGCAGTTGGGCGAGGTGCGCAGCAGGAAGCGCACCGCCTCCGCTATGTCCTCGGGCCGGATCATCTCCTCGCCCGGCACCCGCTCCTTGGCAAACTCGGTCATCGGCGTGTCGACGAAGCCTGGCGCCAGAGCGGTGCACTGGATGCCGTCGGAGCCGACTTCGCGGTGCGTCGACTGGGTGAAGTTGATCACCGCCCCCTTGGTTGCCGCGTAGACCGAGAGCCATGCCTGCCCGCCCTTGCCGGCGATCGAGGCGGTGTTGACGATCAGCGCCTTGCCGTGCTCGCTGCCGGCCTCTCGCAGCATCGGCAGGCCCTCGCGGGTGCCGATGATCAGCGCCCGCAAATTGACCGCGAGCTGCATGTCGAGGTACTTGGTCTCGATCTCCTCCATCGCCGCGCCGATTCCCACACCGGCGTTGTTGACGAGCGCGTCGAGGCGGCCGTAGGCGTCCCGGTGTTTGGAGAAGAGATCGACCACATCCTCCTCGTCGGTCATGTTGGCGGGGACGCTCTGGACCTCGAGCCCGGCCTTGCGCAGCTCCTCGGCGGCAGACTCCAGCTTCTCCGGCCGCCGCGCCGAGACGGTCAGCGCATAGCCCTCTTCGCCGAGCGCGCGGGCGATCGCCAGCCCGATCCCGCTCGAAGCCCCCGTGATCAGCGCCGCTCGATCCGCCAACTCTGCCTCCTCGTGCTCGTTGCCCGTCGGCCACGCACCCTATATGGCGCCCGCCGCCGCTCGCCGAATAACATGGCCAATCCGCATGCCTCGGCGCCACGCCAAAAGCGCTTTCGCCTGCCTGCTTCTCACCGCCGCGGTTGCGGTTGGTTGCGGCGGGGACTCCGATACCACGAGCTCGACGACTGGAGCCGCGGCGAGCGTGCCCGCCCCCCCGACGAGTGAGTTCCCCAAGGCGGACGGTCGGACGCTCCGCGAGATCGTCAAAGCCGCCGACTCGCATGCCGAACTCGTCGTCTCCCCGGCTGCTCTCGCCTTCTACGAAGGGCCGAACCGCTACCCGTTCGGCGTCTTCCAGCCCGACCGCAGCCAAGTCGATGACGCCGAAGTCGCCCTCTACATCGCCAAGGTTCCGCAGGCGAAGCCAAACGGAGGCGGAGTCGCGGAGAACGGCAAAGAGAAAAAGGGGGCAGTTGCGCGGGCCCGAACCGAAGCGCTCGAACAGCCGGCGATGGGTCCTTACCCGGCGGCGATCGAAAGCCTCATCACCAAGCCGGCCTACCGGGCTCAGACCACGACGAGCGACCCAGACGCGGCGACGGTCGTCTATACCGCAGACGTCGACTTCCCCAGCGACGGCGAGTGGCAGATCGCGGCGCTGATCAAGCAGGGGGGGGAGGTTGCCGCAACGCTACTGCCCAGCGCCGCGGTTGGCGAGTTCGCGCGCGTGCCCGGAGTGGGGCAGAAGGCGCCGCGGATCCACACGCCGACGCCTGCGGACGCCGGCGGCGACCTCTCCAAAGTCACCACTCGCCTGCCGCCCGACACCCAGAACCAGGTCGACTACGCCGACGCCCTGGGCGAGGAACCGATCGTCCTCTTGTTTGCGACCCCCCAGTTCTGCCAGAGTCGGGTGTGCGGCCCGGTCGTCGACGTCGCCGAGCAGGTCAAGGATCAGTACGGAGACGAGGCCGCGTTCATCCATATGGAGATCTACAACGACAACGATCCGAACAAGGACGTGAGGCCGCAGGTGCGGGCCTTTCACCTGCCCAGCGAGCCGTGGCTGTTTGCGATCGATCGCCAGGGCGTCGTCCGGGCCGAGGTCGAGGGGGCGTTTGGAGTCGACCGTTTGACCGATGTCGTGAGAAGGTTGACCGCGGAATGAGCGAGAAGACCGCACCCGATCCAGAGCTGCTCAAGTCCTTCGCCGAAGAGGCGAAGCGACGCTGTGACGTGATCGCCGCCGGTCTCGCCACCGAGACCGAAGACTTCGAGACCCTTCGAGCCGAAGCCCACGCGCTGAAGGGGACGGCTGGCGCGGTCGGCCTGCGACGCCTGGCCGAGCTCGCCGGCTTGATGGAATCCGACCTGGCCGAAGCAAAGAAATCGGGCGAGCTGCGGGGCGGTCGCTCGCACCAGATCGCCGACGCCGCCAAGGCGCTCTCCGAGGGCGCCAACGCTGCCGCGGAGGGCAAGGAGGAGCCACCCGACGTCGGCCGTTCCCTCGCCCAACTGTTCAGCGCATAGACCGGCGCGCTACCCTCGCCAGCCGAGGGGCGGTAGCTCAGTTGGTTAGAGCAGCGGACTCATAATCCGTGGAGCGCAGGTTCGAGTCCTGCCCGCCCCATAGGACGAACCGATGTCGCTTTTCGCGCGAAGCGGCACAGCCCAGGTCATCGTCCGGGGTGCTCAGGCCGCCAAATCTTCCCCTCGATTCCGTAGGCGGGGTCGGCCAGTGGACCAAGGGCTCGCAACTCCGCTTCGTGTTCGCTCATGACCAGAGCGGAGACCGCCGCGTCGAAGGCATCTTCGGAGCCGGCGGCCCGCTCGAGAAGGTCCCTCGGCTGCTCGGGGAAGTGCTCGACCAGATAGTCGTGTCGCGCCGACCACTTGCCCTTGTTGACGGGACCGGTCAGCGCGCGCGGATAGATCTCCACCACGCGCGGCCATCCCTCGGAGAACGGCCAGACGCCGAAGCCGTTCTTGGCAAGCAGTAACAGGTGCGGCATCCCGCGAACCGATCCGGTGCCCACGGCACCGGCACCACCGATCTGAAAGACGGACTTCGCATGCACCGCGTCCTCGCTGCTCTCGGTTCGCCTGTAGAGCCGTGCTTTCGGATGGAGATTCCGCTTACCGGGGCGCCCCCAGAAGGGGGCTTCGCAACCATCAAGCAGATCTTCGCCCCCATGCGCCATCGCCGACCACACGTCCTCCCCGCTGGACCAACCGTTCTCCTCGCACCACCACGCGGGGAACGAAAAGGCGAAGTCCAGTCCAATAACCATGCTGGGTTCGGCCTCACCAAGCTCAAGAAGCTTCGCGCTGAGCTCACCGCGGTCGAGCCCGTTTCTCAGCTCAGTCAGCTTGCCGTCGCGGACCTCGGCTCGCCAGAGAGACTCCGCCGGCCCTTTGGCCTTGCCAGACCAGTCGACAGCGATCATTTTCACGAAACGATATTCGCAGTTCTCTTGAGGAGCGCAGATGCTGTTCGCGCGGAACGGGTGCGAGCGCCATGTCGCGGAAGCCCCAGGGACGAATCCGGGTGGAGAGGGGAGATAATCCGCGCATGGCAAATGCATACCAGCCGGACTTCGATGCGGATCAGGACCGTGAGGGCTTCACCTACCGGCGCGCCAAACTGGGCCAACAGGCCAAGTCCGAGAAACTCGGAGCAAGTCTCTATGAGATCCCGCCTGGCCAGGCGACCTTTCCGTACCACGCCCACAGCGCCAACGAGGAGATGCTCATCGTGCTCAGCGGCCAGCCGCACCTGCGCACGCCGGATGGGTGGCGCGAGCTGGCCGAGGGGGAGGTCGTCGCGTTTCGGGTCGGCGAAGACGGCGCGCACCAGCTCCAGAATCGAGGCGCTCAACACGCCCGCGTGCTGGTGGTCAGCACGATGATCGCTCCCGAGGTAAATCTCTATCCGGATACCGGCAAGTTGATAGCGGCGACTCGGGCTCCCGGAGCCTCAGACGAGGGATTCCAGGAGGCCTACCGGCGAGAGCAGGCGACGGACTATTGGACCGATGAGGAGCCGCCAGATTCATAGCCGTCGAGCTGCTCCTCTCGCGTGAAAACGAAAGCGTGGGACGTCGTGATTTTGGCCGCCGAAAACTTGGTCCCCGACTCCACCGAACTCAGCCGAACTCCTTGGACGTGATTCGCTCTATGGGGCCAGATTCGGCTCTATAGACGACTTCCGGCCCGACTCATAATCCGTGGAGCGCAGGTTCGAGTCCTGCCCGCCCCATAGGACGAACCGATGTAGCTTTTCGCGCAAAGCGCTAGTGAACGGAGGCATCCGTTCGGTGCGCGCTTCGGTGTGAGATAGATTGGCTTCATGCCGGTGCCCGAAACGCACGAGGGCGACCCTCCGGAGCCGTCGAAGCGCAACTATCTACTGAAGACAGACGGCTCCGGCACGGGGACCATCGACAATCCAGCTCAAGGTGCGATCGGAGTCGTCCTCAGGGACCCCGATGGTCAGCTAATTGAAGAGATCTCCAAACCGATCGGACCCGCCATCAACACCGTTGCGGAGTATCGGGCTCTCATCGAAGGGCTCAAGCTCGCCCGCAGTCGCGGAATCCAACGTATCCGGGTGTTCCTTGACTCGGAGCTCGTGGTCGACCAGGTAAACGGCTGCGCGAAGGTTGGCAAGGAGCACATCAGACCCCCGCACGCGGAAGCGTGCTCCCTGCTCCAGGAGTTTCCCAACATCAGGATTTCGTGGATTCCGCGAAAATGGAATGCCGAAGCGGACGCACTTGCAACCAAAGCGCTTCCTGGTCGCTGAGCGCAGCGGTGCACACAGGCCTGTCTTGACTTCGGCTTCCGCGTGAAAACGACAGCGTGGGATGTCGTGATTTTGGCCGCCGAAAACTTGGTCCCGAAATTGGTCCCCGACTCCACCGAACTCAGCCGAACTCCCTGGACGTGATTCGCTCTATCAGGCCAGATTCAGCTCTATAGACGGGTACCAGCGCGACTCATAATCCGTGGAGCGCAGGTTCGAGTCCTGCCCGCCCCATATATCAGGACAGATTCGGCTTTATGGACGGGTTCCGGCTCGACTTCTAATCCGACGGTCGCTGGTTCGAATCCAGCCGGGAGCGTTAGCGGTTGGAGGGTCCAGGCGTTGCTGCTCCGCGACGCCAAGACCTAGGAAGTTGTGGGCCCGGGTTGTTATTTGCTACCGACTGGGTCTGTGAGCCGTTGACGGGCTTTGGGTTAGGAGCGCCCGACCAGCTCCACCCAGAAGTTCGACATCGCCAGAGGCCCCTTCGGGATGACCGTGAGCCGGGTCTGACGGTGGGCGCCGGCCTCGCGCAGCAGCGCGCGCCCAGCTCGGTTGATGCGCAAGGTCAGAAGCGTGGAGGACCCGCCCGCGATCGTGAACGGGACCGCGCCGAGGACACGATCGGCTCTCCAAGCGCGCTTTTTGGCAACCGCCTTGAGGATTCCGGCGCAGGTCAAAGATCCGAAACAGTTGAGCCTTACCTTCGCGACCCCGGTGCGGCTCACCGCGATGCGCTTGCTGGCCAAGCCTACCTGCGGAATCCCGGGGAAAGGCGGGGGCGTTGAGGCGTTCCGTGGCGGCTCGGGCTCGACGTACCACGGCGGCACATAGCGATTGCCCTCAGGAGTGACGCGGCCTATTGCGCTCGTCTCCCCCCAGTCAGCGAACCAGAAATTCCCGTCCGGCCCGAGGACGATGTCGCGCGGCCATGAGCCTGGATTGATGCCGACGTTGTATTCGTCGACCTCGCCGTGCGGCGTCATCCTGCCGACCGCGCCGTTGCCCGGATCTTCGAAGCGGGAGGAGGTAAACCAGAGGTCACCGCCCGGACCGAACGCGAGGTCTTCTGGATTGCGGCTTTCACCGTTGCCAGGAGTTCCAATCCATTTGATCTCGCCGCTGGGCGCGATCCGGTTGAGCCCCCACTCGGTGAACCAGATGTTGCCGTCGGGGCCGGGGACGAGGGCGGAGTCTCCGAAAAGGTTTGGGGCGTCGAACTGAGTGATGCTGCCGTCCGGCGTCACCTTGCCGATCGCTTCGATCCAGGGGTCGGTGAACCAAAGGTTGCCGTCGGGGCCAAGGACAATCTCGCGAGGATCGCTTTCCTCGCGCAGGCTGTTCCGGAAATAGGCGATCGTGGTATCACCGGGGTCCTCCGGGCTGTCGATCCGCGCGATCGCCGCCACTGAGCCTTCTCCGTAGGTGAACCACATATTCCCGTCCGACCCAGCGACGATGTCGGTGGGCCAGGTGGGGAGGTGGATCTGAAGGATCACTCCGCCTGGTTGCACGTAGCCCAAGCCCGGCCTCGAGCCACTGTTGGAGACGTACCAAATCCTTCCCCCAGGACCCACGGTCAGATCTTCGGGATCGGTTTTGGAAGTGAGCTCGGCAATGCGAGTTATCTCTCCATCTGGAGTGATCTTCCCGATCGCCGGACCTGAGGTTTTGCTTCCGGCGATGCCGAACCACAGATTCCCGTCTGGCCCGGCGACGAGTGACTGCGGAAATCCTCCGTCAAGGCCATCGCGGAACTCCGTGATGAGGCCGGCGGGGGTGATGCGGCCAACCGCTGGGCCCACCCCTTTACTGCCGTAGTGGGTGAACCAGACGTTTCCGTCCGGGCCGGCTACCAGGCCCCTCGGCTTGCTGTCGGGAGTTAGCCCGGTGCTGAACTCGGTGATGATCGCCTCCGCGGCGTCCACCCGAAAGGTGGCGAAGGCCAGCGCTAGGAGCGTGAGAAGCAATGAGAGCGGCTTTGAGAGCTTCAAGTGGTCCCCCGTCCACGCAAGTGCAGCGCCTCAACCTTGACGCCGCGAGTCGCGCAAGCTACCAGAGGTCCTCATAGGGCCGCCTCCGATAGGCGACGACCAGCCTCCGCGATCAAGCTCTCGTCGTTCACGAGATCAAAGTAGCCGATGGGCGTGATGACTCGGCCTGGTTGATCAAATAGAAGACCAGGACCGATCGTCGGGTCGCGAAAACTTGGTCCCGAAATTGGTCCCCGACTCCACCGAACTCAGCCCAACTCCTTGGACGTGATCCGCTCTATCAGGCCAGATTCGGCTCTGTAGACGCCTTCCGGCGCGACTCATGATCCGCCGGTCGAAGGTTCGAGTCCTTCCCGGCCCCATTGTCAACGGCGTGCTCCCACGGGCCAGTAGCGGACGCCCCGGGTTTGTCCCGTCGTTTCGATTTCCCCCGTTTCGGCCATCTGTCGGACTATCGCCTTCGTTAGCTCAGTCGCGATTTTCAAGTGGGTCGCGATATCGCCGACTTTGGGACCATCGCCGACTGCCACCCGCTCACGCACCGCATCTCTGATTGCCTCCATCTGCTCTTGGCCGCTAGCAGGTTTATCCGAAGTTGGGAGACCGTACTCTTGTGCCAATAGCTCGGATAGGCGTTTTCCTAGCTCTGCGTACGAGGTGTACTCCAAGCGGTCGATTCCGCCGAGGTCTGAAGGTGCATCCTGCTCGGCCATATTCGGATTAAACAGAAGGTAGTAGCTCGTCGACCTTCCCACTGCAATTCCCAGCTCCAGCGTGACGTTGGGATTCCAGGTCGTAATGTCGAAAAGGCTAAAGCGGGAGGTCACGATCATCCGCATCACCTTTTTAAGAAGATGGGAATTGGTAATTCGGTCGTCGGCGAATTCAAACTTCACGCCGAAAGCCTTCTCCAGCTCTTGATAGGGACGGCGGTAATCCGCTTTCGGAAAGCTGTACGGATATGCGACGAAGATCTTTCGCGCCTGTCGCTTGGCGACAGGGCGGGCGGCACGGCGAGCAGCGATTGGACGCGGCGCATCCTCGATCACGCGCACGATCTCCTCACGACGCTCCGAGCTGACTTGGGGCTGTTTTCGCCTAACTTTGGCCACGGGATCCTGATTATCTTGAATGCACGTTCCGTGCTAGCTCGTGTAGAATACGCGAATCGGTGCGAAGCGAATCAATGTCACCCTCGATAGCGAGCATGCGAGGAAGCTTGGACGACTTGCAGAGCGCACGCACGTTCAAGAGGGAACGTTGGCTCGCTCACTGTTGTCGACGGCTCTCGACGACGCCGATCCTGACGCGGCACGGATCACCGAGATCCTTGACGCGATTCCAGGCGCCTGGGAGCGGACCCAGGAGGGCCTCGCTCAGGCGGCACGCGGCGAAGGAACGCCGCTCGACGAGCTGGCTTCCTGAGTGGCGCAGATCATTGTCAGTCCGCAAGCTCAGCGGGATGTGGACGAGGCAATTGCAACGCTCAACCTCCCCGGTGACACCTGGTCGCGGGTTGCCCGCTCGCTGAGAGCACTCGAAAGGTTTCCCCTTTCAGGCGCCGAGCTTCGTGGCCGATGGGCGCCGACCCGGTTCGTACTAGGGCCTTGGTCTTGGATGCTTCTGCTCTATCGCTACGACGAATCCTCGGATCGGGTGTTCATCGTTGCGATGCATGACGGACGATCGGCGACTTCAGCGACAACGAGCCGGTCTTGAACTTGGTCCCGAAATTGGTCCCCGACTCCACCGAACTCAGCCGAACTCCTTGGACGTGATCCGCTCTATCGGACCAGATTCGCCTCTATAGACGAGTTCCGGTTCGACTCATAATCCGTCGGTCGAAGGTTTCGAGTCCTTCCCGCCCCACTGAAATACCTGCAAATCAGCGCGTTCTGATCTCGCCGAATTCAGTTGGTCCCGAAGTTGGCCGGGGTGACTGGCGCTACACTCGGTCCATGAGCGACTCCCTGCATCTGACGATTGTCTACGAGGAGGGAGACGACGGCTGGATCGTTGTCTCCATCCCGGAGGTCCCTGGCGTGCTCAGTCAGGGTCGGACCAAGGACGAGGCCCGTGAAATGGCGCTTGATGCTTTGGCCGGAATGCTTGAGCTACGTGCCGCAGAGCACGAGCCCCAAGGCAAGTCGGTTGGCAGTGAGTCACTCAACATCGTCGCGGCATGAAGCGACGAGATCTTGAGCGACATCTGAAGAAGCACGGGGCACGATTGCTCCGTGAGGGTGGTCGCCATAGCTACTGGGCATGGACGCCGAGCGCTCGGCTTCGGTGCCGCGCCATCGGGAGATCGCTTATCCGCTGGCCCGTGCAATCTGCAAACAGCTTGGGCTCCCCCGCCGGCCGGCTCGCGATAGTTGCTGTCTATGGAGCATGGGCAAGGCGACCCTCGCAAGGCTTTGGCCTACAACGAATCGCTAAGAGCTCTTACGCAACAGGCAGGCGTCCTGGATGGACTGCGAACGCGAACGGGCATTCTATTGGCAGCGCTTTCGGTCACGGCGACCTTCCTGGGATCGATGGCACTAAATAAAGGGGCGCTTACCGGTTGGAGCGGGGCGGGGATGGGCGCATTTGCTGTGGCGGCCGCGCTGGCCGCCGATCAACGCCTCAATCGCCGATCCGGCACGTGTTGAGGTGGCTTGGTGGAACCCGGGACATTTCAAACTCAGACCGAGGCCGGGTCTGATTGCCCCTCGCCGACCGCGGATTTCAAAGGACGGGACGCACGACGAGCATCCCCCGGCTCGAGACGAGATGCGCCAGATCATCCGCCAAGCGTTGGACGTGTTCGCTTGCCTGTTGCTCAAAGCGCTCCACTCCGTGGATCTCCGCGATCAGCACGTAATCGGCTTGGTCGATCGACTGTCCGGGCACGTCCGCCGGCCGCGTAAGACGCCAATCCGACACGGTGTCCAGCGACCCGCGGACGATGTCGCGATCCCCTGCCATCAGATGCTCAAAGTCCTCGGCCAGCTCCGGCGAGCGCAGCTGAAACCACATGAGAAGGGTCGCAGGAGGACTCATCCACGAAGCGTAGTGGACAATCGCACCCGGATCGCCTGCCTTTCCTGCTTCGCACTCAGAGTAGGCCTCCCCGCTAAGGCCCCCGCCGCCGAGCGCCCGTCGCGAGTCTTTGCCGCCACCGGCGGCGGCGCAGCTATCGCCAGGAGCAAGCGCCGCCATGCCTCGACCCTGCTCAAACTCTGTCCCGAAATTTGTCCCCGACTCCGCCGAACTCCCTATTCCTCCTCAGACCCATGTCGCTCTAACTCGCCAGATTTGGCTTGCTAGAGCGGTTCCGGCGCCACTCATAATCCGTCGGTCGAAGGTTCAAGTCCTTCCCGCCCCATAGAAGAGGCACTCGGCTCTCTATCGTTGGAGTATGTCTGCTGCCCCTGAGCTCGACGAGTTCGAGTCCTTGATCGTTGACGCAATCGATCGGCTGCCCGTTGAATTCCAAGAGGTATTGGCGAACGTCGCGGTCGTGGTATCCGATCTAGGAGATGAGGTACATGCATACGGTCAGTACTTCGGAGACGGTGTCGCACGGGAAAGCTATGAGGATCGGATCGTCATCTACCGTGACACGCTGGAGCGTGACTTCGGCCATGATCGTGACCTGCTGGCCCGTCAGGTCGAGCAGACTTTGCGTCACGAGCTTGCTCACCACCTCGGCTGGGGTGAGCGAGGAACGGGAAGCCTAGGCCTATGACTGGGTCAACGCCTACAACGATGGGCTAGGGTCGTCAAGCGCAGTTTCGCTGCGCCTAAACAATTGAGAGGCGGTCCCTTGGATCCTGTCGGATATGAGCTGTGTACTCCTGAGGGCGGTAAGGGCGGTGGCGTTCGCGCGACTCGTGGCTTCCAGGTCGGCGAGACGGTGATGGTCGGAGTGCTCGAAGGCGAGGTTGCGTGCAACGACTCGCATGCAACCCAGGTGAGTCGCACCCGGTGGGCCCGGCATGGGGGTCTCGGCCCCAAGGTCAACCACTCGTGCAGCCCGAACTGCGGCGTTGAGCTGAACGACACGGGCGCCTGCAACTTCGTAGCTCGGCAATCGATTTCAAACGGTGAGGAGATCACCTTTGACTACGCGATGCGCAACTACTCGATCGAGCATTTTCCGGGCGGCTGTCTTTGCGGAGCGGATATCTGCCGTGGTTCGGTAACCGGCTGGAAGGATCTCTCCGCGGAGCGCAAAGCCGCCTATGCGGGCTTGGTCGCGCCCTATCTCCTCGAGATCGATCGTGAGCTGGCCGGCTCAGTCGTCTGAGCGCCGAATCGGACGAGTCGGGTGCTTCCAGCGCGACTCATGATCCGTCGTTCGCTGTTCGAGTCCAGCCCGCCGCGGCAAGTGCCTGCCACTGTGGAGGTTGCTTCCGATTAGGCTTGGTGCCGGATGCCGATTCCGGACTACCAAACGTTGATGCGCCCGGTGCTTGCTCAGCACGCTGGCGGCGGAGTGCGGTCGCGTCGAGCTGTTCGGGACGGCGTTGCCGCTGAATTCGAGCTTGGATCCGACGAGCTGGAAGAGCTGCTTCCCAGTGGGAGGCAATCAAGGTTCCACAACCGAGTGAACTGGGCGGTTGTCTACCTTGTTCGCGCGGGCCTACTGCGTAATCCTCGCAGGGGCTCGACCGAGATTACGGTGCGTGGAGAGGAGATGCTTCAGGCTCATCCGGATCGGATCGACAACCTGACGCTCAATCAATTCCCTGAGTTTCGCGAGTTTCGACGTGGTGCCAAGCATCTCAGTGCGGCCGCTGATGATGCTGTGCCTGGGAGCGAGGAGGGGACGCCGGAGGAGCGTCTCGAGACTGCGCACGAAGAATTGAACTCAGCCCTCGCGGAAGAGCTGCTGTCCCGACTTCTGGAGCAGGACGATGTGTTCTTCGAGCACGCCGTCCTCGATGTCCTTGTTGGAATGGGCTACGGAGGCTCGAAGCGGGAGGCCGCGGAGCGGGTTGGGCGAAGTGGCGACGGGGGAATCGATGGAGTGATCCGAGAGGACAGGCTTGGCCTTGACGCCATTTACGTACAGGCGAAGAAATGGAGTACGGACCGACACGTGGGCCCGCGAGAGGTTCGAGAGTTTGTAGGGGCTTTGCAGGACGCGGGAGCCAACAAGGGCGTCTTCATCACCACTTCCCGTTTCTCGGAGGACGCTCTAGCGCTCGCGGAACGGCGGCGGATCGTGCTAATCGCCGGTCGAAGTCTTGCGGAGCTGATGATCGAAGCAGGGGTCGGCGTCGATCGTGTCCGTAGCTACGAGCTGAGCCGTATCGATGAGGAGTATTTCTCCAACGACGATGATGCGGGCGGGACCGCCTGAGCAATCGCGATCGGGCACCTGCGCACCGAGGCGCTGGTCAGGGGCGAGCTTCACCCGATGGACCCGGCTTCAACCTAGTCCCACTCGGTGCTCGCGCACCTCGTCGAGGACGACGCGGCCGCCGACCTCGCTCCAGCCGTCGTCGAGCGGACGGCAGGTCAGCACCGAGCCGTGGCCTTGATGGACCGTGATCGGGCGGGCGAGCTGGGCGCAGAGGGCCAGCGCGGCGGAGCCCGTCGCCTCGTCCTCGGCGATGCCCGCCTCGGGGACGAAGGAGCGGGCGCGGATCGTCCCCGCCGCCTCGTCGATCCAGCTCCATGCGTAGGTGTTGGTGCTCTGCGCGGCAGCCGCAAGGTTCCGTACCTCGGCCGGCGAGTCGTGCCGGCGATACTCAAAGGACGGCGCCCATTCCGGCAGCGCGGCGACGAACGTCATGCCTTCACCACGGCGCACCTCGACCTCACCGGCCGGTGGTCGCAGCACCGGCACCGGCTCGTCCTCCCGCGCCAGCAACCAGGCGGCGCCGACGGTCGGGTGGCCAGCGAAGGGAAGCTCGAGCTGCGGCGTGTGGATGCTCAGCCTCCCGCTGGCGCGGTCGTCGACGAAGACCGTCTCGCTGAAGCCGAGCTCGGCGGCGACGCGCTGGCGCTCCGCCTCCCCAATCCGCGGCCCGTCCAGGAATACGCCGAGCGCGTTGCCCCACTCGCCGTCCTCGTTGACGAAGACGCGCAGGAGGTGCAGGGTCGCCACCGCTCGATCTTATGATCTGCTTCTGTCCGGTTCACCAACGAAGGGAGTCGATGTGTTGGATGAAGGTCTGAGGCGGAGATGGACGAGGCTCGCGTCGATGCTCCTGGTCGTCCTCTCGGTGGGCGCCGCTGGCGTCGCCTGGACGGGTTGCGGTGACGGCGACGAGACCGACGTCACCAACGAACCCCAGGAGCGGATCGAAAAGGGTGTCGAAGAAGCGCAGCAGGGGATCGAAAAGGCCAAAGGCGAGGTTAAGAAGGGCTTCGAAAAGGCGGGAGATGCGGCCAGGGGCGGCGTCAGCAAGGGGTCGAACGAAGCCAAGAAGGGCATCGAACAGGCCAAGGAAGAAGCCCAGAAGGAACTCGACAAGGGCAAGGAAGAAGCGCAGCGAGGCATCGAAGAAGCGGAAGACCGGGTTCAGGAATACGCGCCCTAGGCGGGCGCCGCGACCGGGGCCGCCTCTTCGG
>JBAREU010000188.1:0-1500 GCA_049796515.1 Solirubrobacterales bacterium | reverse complement strand
CCGCCGATCTTGGTGCGGAACTCGAGCTCCTCGGGCAGGCCCAGCCACTTGGCGCGCGCGCCGGTCGCGACGATCACCGTGTCGGCCGTGATCTCGGACCCGGCGAGCTTCAGCCGGAACGGCCGCTCCTGCAGGACGATCTGCTTGAGCTCGCCGTCCGCGAACTCGGCACCGAAGCGTGCCGCCTGCTTGCGCATGCGTTCCATCAGCTCGGGGCCCAGGATGCCTTCGGGAAAGCCGGGGTAGTTGTCGACGTCGGTCGTCAGCATCAGCTGGCCGCCCGGGACGTCGGTCGAGTCGTCGCCGCCACCACCCTCCACCACGAGAGGTTGCAGCTCGGCGCGCGACGCGTAGACGGCAGCCGTGAGGCCGGCCGGACCGGACCCGAGGATGACGACGCGGTAGTGGCTCTGGGAGGGCATGGTCCTCGTCTCCGATGTGCGGCGGTGCAGTCAGTATAATCGGGGGATGTCCGACTCGTCCTCCATCGACGTATTGCTGGCCACACTCAACGCGACCGAGCTCGGCAGCCTCGAGGCGATCGCGGAGAAGATGCAGCAGGTCCAGTCGGCCCTCGAGACGCTCGGCAAAGCCGAGCTCGCCGGGACGGCTGCCGCGGCCGTGGCGGCGCTTCGCCGGGGGGACGTGGCGGAGTTCAAGCGCGGGCGGGCCTTCCTCCAGAGCAAGATCGGGCATCTGCGGTAGAAATGAGTCCTTCCCCAAGGGTCATGCGTCGTAGGTCTGGGAGCGGTGCGTCCGGCACCGGAAAGTTGAATGGCTGAGGTCGAGATCGACGTCGCGAAGCTGAACGAGGCGGTCCGCGAGGAAGCGCGGCTGGTGCAGACCGCCGTGGACGAGGTGCGCAAGGTCATCGTCGGGCAGCGAACGCTCGTGGAGCGGATGATGGTGGCGCTGCTGTGCCGCGGCCACTTGCTGGTCGAGGGCGTCCCGGGCCTCGCCAAAACGATGGCGGTGAAGACCCTGGGCCAGGTGCTGGACCTCCAGTTCGCACGGATCCAGTTCACGCCGGACCTCCTGCCCGCCGACCTCGTCGGGACGCTCGTCTACCAGCAGAAGTCCGGCGAGTTCGTGGCCCGCAAGGGGCCCGTGTTCACCAACCTGCTGCTGGCCGACGAGATCAACCGCGCGCCCGCCAAGGTGCAGTCGGCTCTCCTCGAGTCGATGCAGGAGCGACAGGTCACGCTGGGCGATGCGACGCACCCGCTGCCCGACCCGTTCCTGGTCTTCGCGACGCAGAACCCGATCGAGCAGGAGGGCACCTACCCGCTGCCCGAGGCGCAGGTCGACCGGTTCCTGATGAAGGCGAAGGTCGACTACCCGACGAAGGCCGAGGAGCGGCAGGTGCTCGACCGCATGATCACGGGCGAGGCGCCGGCCGTGTCCAAGGTGCTCTCGGGTGACGCCGTGCGCCGCCTCGCGTCCCGCGTGCGCGAGGTGTACATGGACGAGCGCCTCCGCGACTACATCGTGGCGCTCGTG
>JBAREU010000187.1:0-2587 GCA_049796515.1 Solirubrobacterales bacterium | reverse complement strand
GGACGGCGGCGGTGCGGCAAGTGCGCTCGGAATGGCCGAATCGCAGCTCGGCGGGGTCGGTGGAGTCGACGCTGAGCTGGACGCGTTGGCTGAGCGGCTCGGCGCCCTCACGGTCGAGTTGGGGGATGTGGGGGGTGGGCTGCGCGGTTACGTCGACCGAATCGAGGCCGACCCCGAGCACCTCGTCGTGGTCGAGGAGCGCCTCGAGGCAATCGACCGCCTGCAGCGCAAGCACGGCGGCAGCGTCGAGTCGGTGCTCGCCCACGCCGAGCGCTGCCGGGCTGAAATAGAGCAGCTGGAGGGCGCCGAGACCCGCGGCGCCGCGGTCGAGGTTGCTCTGATCGAGGCGGAGGCGCGGCGCGAGAAGCTCGGCAGGAAGCTAAGCGACGGCCGGGTTGCCGCCGCCGAGCCCCTCAGCGAGCAGGTCGCAGCGGAGCTCGACGGCCTGGCGATGCCCGGGGCGAGCCTCGAGGTGGAGCTGGAGCCGCATCCTGTCGGCTTCGGCTCGAACGGGCGCGAGGCGGTAGAGCTGCGCCTCTCGCCCAATCCGGGGATGGCACCGGCGCCGCTGCGCGACGCCGCCTCAGGCGGCGAGCTCTCGCGAGTGATGCTGGCGCTGAGCGGGCTCGGCGAAGGGGCGGGGGCGAGCACCTTGGTCTTCGATGAGATCGACGCTGGCGTGGGGGGCAAGACCGCCCGCGTCGTCGGTGAGCGCCTGCGCGCCCTCGGCGAGGGCCGCCAGGTGCTCTGCATCACCCACCTGCCGCAGGTCGCCTCTCTCGCCCCCACCCATTTCCGGCTCGAGAAGGACACGAGCGGCGAGCGCGCGGCC
Source organism: Solirubrobacterales bacterium (assembly GCA_049796515.1). Lineage (GTDB taxonomy): Bacteria > Actinomycetota > Thermoleophilia > Solirubrobacterales > 70-9 > VRUE01. Next base: position 1,755 of record JBAREU010000187.1, on the reverse strand, counting down.
GCCACCGTGCAGCGCCTCGACGGCGAGGGGGTCGTCGAGGAGATCCGCCGCATGCTCGGCGGCGAGAGCTCCGACGAGGCGGCAGATCGCCACGCCCGCGAGCTGCTCGCCGCGGCCTAGCTCTGTAGACGTGCCGTCGCTGGGGGGCGAATATGGACCCCGGAGCGACGGCACGTCATCGTCGAGCGGCTAACCTCACACGGTGGCTACCGCCAGTCGTCGTCGCTTCCCTGCGCTGCTATCACGTCGCAACGGGGCGACTGGTGAGACGGCGATCGAGGGGACGGCACGGCTCGGGCGTCGCACCAAGCACTTGGTCAAGCGCCTACGCCCGGGTGACGTCGCCGTCATCGACCACGTCAACATCGACCGGATCGCCGCCGAGGAGCTGATTGCGACCGGGGTGCGCGCCGTGATCAACGCCTCGCGGTCGAGTGACGGCAGCTACCCCAACACCGGGCCGCTGCTGCTCGTGCGGGCCGGTGTGAGGCTGGTCGACGTCGACGGGGCCGATCCCTTCGAGCTGCTCGACGACGGCGTCCAGGTGACCATCGCCGCTGGCACCGTGAGCAGTGACGGGCGCGAGCTCCTAAGCGGCCGGGTGCTCGACGTCGCCGATCTGGAGAGCCGCCTGGCGGAGCAGCGCGAGCGGGTCGACGAGGCGCTCGCCGAGTTCGCCGAGAACACCGTCGCCCACGTCCGCCAGGAGACCGACCTGCTGACCGGCGCAATCGACTTCCCCCCGACCCGGACCGTCTTTCGCGACCGCCACGTGTTGCTCGTCGTCCGCGGCGAGGGCCACCGCCGCGACCTGAAGGCGTTGCGTGCCTACATCCGCGACGTACGCCCGGTCGTCGTCGCCGTCGACGGCGGCGCCGAGGGCTGCCTCGAAGCCGGGCTGCGCCCGGACGTGATCCTCGGCGACATGGACTCGGCCGGTGACGCGGCCCTGCGCTGCGGCGCGGAGCTGATCGTCCACGCCTATCCCGACGGCCGCGCCCCCGGCCGCGAGCGGCTGATCGAGCTGGGACTGGAACACACCTTGGTTCCAGCGGCCGGCACCAGCGAGGACGTGGCGATGCTGATGGCCTTCGAGAAGGGAGCCGACCTGATCGTCAGCGTCGGTGCCCACTTCAACCTGATCGAGTTCCTCGACCGCAACCGGGCCGGCATGTCGTCGACCTTCCTCACCCGGCTGCGGATCGGCGAGAAGCTGGTCGACGCCAAGGGGGTGAGCCGCCTCTACAACCCCGGCTCGGCGTTCGGCCCCCTGCCGCTCTTTCTCGCGGCCTTCGCGATCCTGCTGGCGATCCTGGTGATCGCCTCGCCGGCGCTGGGTGACCTGGTCGACCTGTTCTGGCTGAAGATCAAGATCTGGCTCGGGCTGTAGCGGCGCCGCGGAGCAGCGTCTAGCCTCTCTGCGCCATGGGTTACAGCGCGCGCTACCACGCTACCTCGCTGATCGCGATCTTCCTCGCGTTGGCGGTGGGGATCGTGATCGGCGCCGCCTTGGGCGGCGACACGATCGACAACACGCGCAAGGATCTCGAGCGCAGCCTGACCGGCAACCTCCAGGACGCCCGTGACCGCGCCGACGAGCTGAACGCCGAGCTCGGCCAGGCCAACGAGTTCTCCAGCCGCGTCTACCCAGTGCTGGTGCGCGACCAGCTGCGCGGCCGGCGGATCGGCGTGCTTGCCCTGGGCGACCTGCCCGAGGGCGTGCTCGGGGCGATCGAGGACGCGCTGGAGCCGACC
>JBAREU010000186.1:0-4243 GCA_049796515.1 Solirubrobacterales bacterium | reverse complement strand
CCGACGGCAGACCCCTCCGGCGAGCCGCAGGGCTGGCTGTTCGGCACCGACCGCCCGGGGCGCGCGCCGCTCTTCGCCGCCTACCATCCGGTCACCGGCGACCAGTTGCTAACTCGCTCGGCGCAAGACGCGGCCCAGCTTGGCTACGGCCCGGTGCACCTGCTGGGCTACATACGCCGCGTCGCGCCCATTACGGGCGACCTGGCTCCCCATCCGCTGCCCATCCCCTGGGCGCGGCGCTTCGGCGCGGTACCGCTGGCCGGCTGACGGCCCGGCGACCTCGCGTCGCCCAGGAGTTCCTGCGAGACTGCCGAACCGCAGCCATGGGCCGACCCTCGATGAAACAGCTCCGCGACGCAGTGCGCCGCCAGCTGGGCACGGACAACCCGCAGGGCGGCGATTTCGATCCTGCCACGCTGGTGCGCTTCTCGCCGGAGCTGCCGGAGACCTTGTCGGCCGAGGAGCGCGACCGCCTGAGGGCCGAGGCCGAGGAGCTCACGCCCTGGCTGCAGGGGCCGTTCCTGCTCGGCGGCGATCTGGTCGTGGGGGGAACGTGGCGCAACGATCTGCGCTGGGCCAATCTCGAGCCGGAGATTTCGGACCTGAGCGGACAGCGGGTGCTCGATGTCGGCTCAAACGCCGGCTATGACCCGTTCATGTTCAGCCTTCGCAACGCCGAGTACGTGCTCGCCTGCGAGCCCTATGAGTTCATCGAGCAGGCAGAATTCCTCGAGTCGGTGTACCGAACTGGCGTCGACTTCCAGAAAATCGGCTGGCAGGAGCTGGACCCGGAGCGCCACGGCCGCTTCGAACTGGTCCACTGCAACGGCGTCCTCTACCACGAGCTCAATCCCATCCTGCTTCTCAGCCGCCTCTATGAGATGACCGCGCCGGGGGGAACCCTGCTGCTCGGCTCGATGATGCTCGCTGAGCCCGAGCTGACGGAGCTGGCTCGCTTCGTTCCGGGCGCGTACTTCGGCGACGAGACCTGGTGGTGGGTGCCGGGACAAGCGGCGCTTCAGGCGATGATCGAGTCCGTGGGCTTCGCAGTGCAGGAAAGCTTCGGCCTGGGGGCGGGTGTCCCGGGCGAGTTCCCGACGGCAAACGGATACTTCCGCGCCGTCCGGCCGGGCTGAGAGCCGCTCAGCGGCTGACCCGCTCTCGCTTCTTCGACGCCGGCCCGCCAACCCGGTAGTCGCCGCGGCTGAGGGTGTGCTCGAGCCAGACGTAGAGGACGATGAAGAGGTAGCGGCTGCCCATCTCTTTCATCGCCAGCTTCGCTTCGCCGCTGGTGCGGTTGGTCCATGAGGTCGGAATCACCTCGTAGCTGTGGCCGCGCACGATCGCCTTCAGCGGCATCTCGACGGTCAGGTTGAAGTGCTTGGAGAGCAGCGGCTGGATCGTCTCGATCGTCTCGCGCCGGTAGCCCTTGAAGGCGTTGGTGGTGTCGTTGTAGCGATGGCGGAAGAGGACCCTGATGAACCAGTTGGCGAGCCGGTTGATCGCCAGCTTGAGGCGCGGGTAGTCGTGCACCTGGGCGCCCGGCATGAAGCGCGAGCCAAAGGCGCAGTCCCACCCCCCCTCGAGCAGGCGGTGGTAGCGGGCAACGTCCTCGGGATCGTCGGAGGCGTCAGCCATCGCGATCACGACCGCGTCGCCCTCAAAGAGGTCGAGCCCGGCCCGGATCGCCATGCCGAAGCCCTTTTCGTAGTGCGAGGGGCGGCAGCGCACGCGCGGGTTGCGCTCCGACATCGCTTCGACCACGGTGGCGGTCGAGTCGGTGCTGCCGTCGTCGACGACGAGCACCTCGTAATCGATCTCCTCGCGTTCGAGCACCGCGACGATCCCCTCGACGGTGCGCTCGACCGAGCCCTCCTCGTTCTGGGCGGGGATGACGACGGAGAGCTTCACGCCGCGGTCGCCGTCCAGCGCTCGACGTTCTGCGCGTGCATCTCGCGCAGGATGTCCTCGACCCCGTAGCGCAACGACCAGTCCGGGTAGTCGGCTTCGAACGGCGCCAGGTCGGAGATCCACCAGCGGTGGTCGCCGATCCGCGGCTCCTCGCCCATCTCCCACTCGAGCTCGCGGCCGGCGATCCGCTCGCAGATCTCGATCGCCTCCAGCATCGAGCAGTTGCTGGCACGCCCGCCGCCGATGTTGTAAACGGCGGCGGCGCGGGGAGCGCGGCGGAAGGCATCGAAAGCGGCGATCAGGTCGGCGCTGTGGATGTTGTCGCGCACCTGCTTGCCGGCGTAGCCGAAGACGGTGTAGGGCGTGCTGGTGACGACGCACTTCATCAGGTAGGCGAGGAAGCCGTGCAGCTTGGCGCCGGCGTGCTGGGGCCCGGTCAGGCAACCGCCGCGGAAGCAGACGGTGGGCATCTCGAAGTAGCGCCCGTACTCCTGCACCAGCAGGTCGGCCGCCGCCTTGGAGACGCCGAAGAGCGAGTGGGTCGAGGAGTCGATCGACATCGAGGTATCGATGCCGCGGTGGTAGCGGTGCGACTCGGGCAGCTCCAAGCGCAGCTCCAGCTCCTCCAGCGGCAGCCTGTTGGGCGTGTCGCCATAGACCTTGTTGGTCGAGCAGAAAACGAAGGGGGCCTCGGGGCAGTGGGCGCGCGCCGCCTCGAGCAGGTTGAGCGTGCCGTTGGCGTTGACGCCGAAGTCGGTCTGAGGATCGCTCGCCGCCCAGTCATGGGAGGGCTGGGCAGCGGTATGGACGACCAGCTCGATCGCACCGCCGTGCGCGGCGAAGATCCGCTCGACCGCCTCGCGGTCGCGGATGTCGCACTCTTCGCTGCGGAACTCGGGGTGGGCCTCGGCGAGGCGCTCGGTGACGTGCGCGGTCGAGGCCTCTGGGCCAAAGAAGCTTGCCCTCATGTCGTTCTCCAGGCCAACCACGTCGAAGCCCTCGCCGATGAAGTGGCCCACCGCCTCGGAGCCGATCAGCCCCCCTGAGCCCGTGACGATCGCAACCGGCATCCGTTTCTACTCCCTCTCCCCCACAGGGGCGTCGATGTTCAAGGCTGCGGCGATCCGCTGCTCGTCGCCGGCGATCCACTCGTGGATATCGGCGAGGACCTGCCGCCCGCTGCGGTGCGGGCGCCACTCGTCCAAGCCGAACAGTCTTGCGCAGTCGGAGATGTAGACGGGGACGTCGCCGGCCCGCGTCTCCTCCACCGGCTCGATTGGCACCTCGTTGCCACTCAGCTCACGGCAGATCGCGGTGGTCTCCTGCAGCGAGAGGCTGCACTCGCGGCCGCCGCCGACGTTGACCGTCCGCCCGTCCCAGGCGTCGGGATCGAGCAGCTGGCGCTCGACCAGGTCGACCAGGTCCTCGACGTGGAGCAGGTCGCGCACCTGCTTGCCCTTGCCGCCGAAGCCGATGTAGGTGAGCGGGTGGCCAAAGTGGTGGGCGAGCATCCAGTGGGTGAAGACGCCCTGGTCGACCTTGCCCATCTGCCAGGGCCCGGCGATCACGCCGCAGCGATCGACCACGGCCCGCAGGCCGAAGGCGGCGCGGTACTCCTCGATCAGCAGCTCCGCCGCCAGCTTGGTCGCGCCATAGAGGGTGCGCGCGCCGTCCAGCGGGAACTCCTCCGAGATCCCCGCCGGGGAGGCGCCGGCGACCGGCTGCTCGGCGGCGAGCTCGAAGCGCGTCGGCGCCTCCTCCAGGGCCAGCTGGAGTTGCGGCGCGACCGGGTAGACGCGGCTGGTCGAGAGGAAAAGGACGAAGGCGCCCGCCCGCCGCGCCTGCTCGAGGCAGTTGTAAGCGCCGGTCAGGTTGGTGTGGACCAGGTAGGAGGTGTCGCCGTCGGTGCCCGACATCACCGAGGGCTCCGCCGAGCACTCGACCAGAGCGGTGAGCGAGCCGAACCGCTCCAGGTCGCCGGGCTCGCGCACATCGCCCTTGACGAACTCGACCCCCGCCGCCTCGAGTCGGGGCAGGTTCAGCTCCGAGCCGCGCCGGTAGAGATTGTCCAGCGCGACGATCTCCCACTCGGGATGGCGCGATGCGAGGGAGACCGCCAAGTTGGAGCCGACGAAGCCGGCGCCGCCGGTGATCAGGAGGCGGGTCGCGTTGGGCGAGGACATCGCCGCGGATGCTATTTGGCCGGCCCGCGGCCCGGCGCAAGCGCACATACGCGGAGTGGCTGCTGCGGCAGCAGCTGCGCCTCCCAGTCACGGGCGGCCGCACTGGCGGGCAAGCGAACCTCCGACGCCTGGCCCGCGGGGGCCTCGGC
>JBAREU010000185.1:0-3377 GCA_049796515.1 Solirubrobacterales bacterium | reverse complement strand
GTGCCCACGTGCTGCTGCGCGACGGCGAGCCGCTCGTCTACGTCGAGCGCGGCGGTCGCAGCATCCTGCGGCTCAGAGAGTTGAGCGACGCCGAGCTCGCCGAGGCGATGGGCGCCCTCGCCGAGGCCGTCTCCGCCGGCCGCCTGCCCAAGCTCGGGATCGAGAAGCTCGACGGCGAGCCGGTGATCGGCTCCGGCCACGAGGAGGCTTTGCTCAGCGCCGGCTTCAGCCGCGGTCCGCGCAAGCTCACCGCCTCGGCACGCTAAGCAGCCCCGTCCCTGCTCGCAGTTGAAATTTCTCATCCAGACTTCGGCGCTCACTCGCCATGGTCGATTAACCGTCCATGCCCACGATCAAACAGACGTCCAAACCTGCCCCGTCCACGCTTTTTCTCCTCGCCGTCATCGGCGCCCTCGCAGTCGCGATGGCGCTGCCTGGCGCCGGCCAGGCAGCGCCGGGCGAACCGCCCAACCTCGCCATCGCGCCGCAGAGCCACGATTTCGGCTTGGTGCCGGTCCACTCGGGAGTGCAGACCACCGTTCAGGTGCGCAACGACGGCAGTGAAGAGGTCCAGCTCGAACCGTTCCAGATCGTCGGCGACCATGAAGCCTTCTGGGTCAGCGACTGCGGCTGGAAAATGCTGCAGCCAAGCGAAACCTGCTTCGTGCAGATCCACTTCAACCCTCAGTACCGAGGCGATTTCGCCGCCGAGCTGCGGGTCAACGCAGGCGGCCACCAGTTCGTCGTCGAGCTGAGCGGCAGCGGCGGCCAGGCGGTCTTCGCCCCGGAGTCCAACCCGATCGATTTCGGCGTCGCCAAAGTCGACTCCGACGGGATCGTCCGCGAGATCGCGGTCTCCAACGTCGGCAACATGGCTGGCGGCGTCTTCATTGCCGTGATCTCCGGCGGCGCGGTCGGCAGCTACGAGCTGCTCGACGAGAGCTGCACCGGCATCCTCCTGACGCCGGCGGCGACCTGCAGGCTGCAGGTTCGCTTCCAGCCGCTCAGCGAAGGCGTCAAGAAAGCGACGCTGAGCCTCTTCGGCGAAGGCGACGGCGGCATGCAGATCATCCTCAGCGGCGTCGGTGCGGCTCCCGATCCGGAGCCCAGCCCACCGCTGGGTGCTTCGGGCGGGACCGCCGGCTCGCATGGCTTCGCGGCGAGCGCGACCCCCAGCGCTGCCACCCCGCCGCCCCACCGGCCGAAGGCGACGAAGCGCAAGCGCAGGCCCAGGCTCGACCGCCGCCATCGCCGTCACCGGACCGCCGTCAACGGCGCCCGATTGGTGCTTTCGGCTCGGCCCTGAGGGAGGCGCGAGGGCTAGCGGCTGCGTCCGAGGCCAATCAGGATCCCGACGCGCCTTGCCACCATTTCGACCGAATCCGCAGAGGCGCGACCCAGCCGCCGTCCCAAACGGCCTGTTGAGAGGACCCGGGCCATCTCGGGAAGCGCGAAGCTCACCCTGTCCAGGCCGCCTTCGGGTGGGTCGAGCTGTACATGCAGCTCGCTGCCGCGGTCTTTCGTCGTCAACGGCACGGCGATGACGAGTTCTGCCGCAGAGCTGTTCATCTGATCGATCGAGACGATCAGCACGGGTCGCCGGCCTGCCTGCTCATGGCCTACGACCGGGTCGAGGTCACCGGTGAAGACATCGCCGCGACGGACGCGTCGTTCAGTCGTCATCGGACCACCCGTCGGGGAGCGCCTCCCAAGCCTTCATCTCCTCGCGGATCTCGTCCCCGTGCTTGCGATAGGACTCGTTCATCGAGGCTAGAAGCCGTTGCTCCTCCAACAGGTCTACAGCCGCCTCGAGCACCTCAACCACGCTCGTCCCCGCAAGCTTCGCCTCCTCGGCAAGGCGGCGCTGCGTGCTTCGCCTGACTCGAATCGTGGTGGTCTCTACCGCGGCCATGCTGGCAGTCTACAGATCTGTCTACATCATTTCTCGTGTCCATACCCTCCCAAGGCCTCAGCCGGTAATTCTCTCCCCCCTCGCGGCCCCCCAATAGCCGCTTGCAGCGATAATCCCCATATGGCTGACGGAGGGGACGCGAGTCTGGGCCCGGTCGAGCTGTTGCGCAGCGTGCCGCTCTTCGCCGATCTCGAGCAAGGTGAGCTGGAGCGCTTCTCGCGGGTGGCGGTGCCGCGCTCCTTTCCCGCCGCGACCCGCGTCTTCCACGAGGGCGACCATTCCGACGCCTGTTACATCGTCCGTTCGGGCAGCTTTCGGGTCACCCGCGAGCACTCGGACGGGCGCGCGATTACCCTTGCCACGCTCGGCCCCAAGGACATCTTCGGCGAGCTGGCGATGCTCGACGGCGAGGTGCGCTCGGCCAGCGTCGAAGCGCTCGGCGACGGTGAGCTGCTGGCGCTGCCGGCGGGTGAAGTGCGCTCCCTGCTCGCCCGCCATCCGGAGATCACGGTGAAGCTCGTCGCCGCCCTGGTGCGGCGGCTGCGTGCCGCCAACGAGCGAATCTCGCGGCAGTCCTTCCAGACGGTCCCCAGCAGGGTCGCCGGCGTCCTCTCGCAGCTCGTCGCCGAAGAGGCGCCGCGCACCGCGGAGGGGGGCACGATCACGATCCGCATGAACCAGTCGGACCTGGCGCAGCTCGCCGGCACCTCGCGCGAGAGCGTCAGCCGCTTCCTTGCCGACCTTGAGCGCGCCGGGATCGTCCGCCCGGGCCGGGGCCGGGTGACGGTTCTCGCCCCGGACAAGCTCCGTAACTACATCTTTTGAGGCGTCGTCGCGGCTGATTTCGACACTCTGCGGGCGCGTATGGTCGAGCGGCAGTTGCGGCGTCGCGGGATCACTGACGAGCGGGTGCTGGCGGCGATGGGCGAGGTGCCGCGCGAGGAGTTCGTGCCGGAGCGCCACCGCGGCCGCGCCTACGCCGACTCCGCCCTGCCAATCGGCGAGGGGCAAACGATCTCCCAACCCTGGATCGTCGCCGCCATCTGTCAGGCACTGGAGCTGGACGGCTCCGAGCGGGTTCTCGACGTCGGCTCCGGCTCGGGTTACTCGACCGCGGTTCTCTCGCTCCTCGCCGCCGAGGTGATCGGGGTGGAGCGCCACGCGTCGCTCGCGGACGGGGCGCACCACGTCCTCGACGCGCTCGGCATCGAGCACGTCGAGCTGCGCGTCGGCGACGGCAGTCGCGGCGTGCCGGAGCGGGCTCCCTTCGAGGGGATCGCCATCCACGCCACCGCGCCGGCGCCGCCGCAGACGTTGCTCGGGCAGCTTGCCGACAGCGGCCGTCTCGTCGTCCCGATCGCCGCTGATCGCGCCGACCTGCTGATGGCGTTCCGGCGCGAGGGCGAGGAGCTGCGCAGCGAGGAGATCGGCCCCTGCCGCTTCGTCCCGTTGATCGGCGAGGAGG
>JBAREU010000184.1:0-28025 GCA_049796515.1 Solirubrobacterales bacterium | reverse complement strand
GCTTTGCCGCTTTTGCCTTTGCGTTTGACGCAGCGGACTTTGCCGCCTTTTCGCACCTTGCGCTTGCCTTTGGGGCAGCCTTTGGCGACCTGGGGGACGTTGCCCGGTCCCTCATAGGTGCGCGAGGCGGGCGTGGGGAGGGCGGGCGGGGCGGGAGGCGACTGGCAGGCTTCGCCTTCGCAGGGCTCTTTGGCTATCGGTTGGGGGAAGCCACCGCCCACCCGGGCGTCATAGAGGTCTACCAGGCCTGGGTCTTGGGGGAGGAGGCTCGATTCGGTGGTGAAGAAGACGTCATCACCGTCGGCACTCGCCTCCCAGAATTCTGATTCGAAGGGGCTTTCGCCGGTCGAGATCAGATTGAGGCAGCCGCCGTTTTGGGGGAAGTAGCTGGGGTCTTCGGTCTCGCAGCTGCCTTTGTTCAGCGCCTCCCACTGATAGACGTCCATCGTGCCGTTGGTGTCGCGCGGCAAGAGGGCGTCGTGTGAGTTGAAGAAGATGCGGTCTCCGTCTGAGGAGACGAGGTTCGAGGCGTGGAGAGCCTGCTGCTCGGGGGCGGGGATCCAGGCGGCGGCGAAGACGCCGTGGCCCTGGGGGGGCGTCGACCAGAAGGGCTTTCGCAGTTCGCGTCCCACCGGCCGCGCGCCGCTTGGGTTGCAGGAGATGCAGTGCAGCTCTCCTCCCGCCTCATAGGCGAAGACCTCGACGTCTGCCTTGCCGTTGTTGGCGTCGGTGTTGTCGTAGCCGGTGAGAGGGGCTCGGGACTGGAAGACGAGGCGGGTGCCGTCGGGGCTTACGCGGGTCGTGCGCAGGCGTACTTCTCCTGAGGTGAGGTCATAGGGAAGATTGCCCAACTCCGTCGTGACGTCACCCTCCCCCAGCGTCGCAACATAGGTGAGCGCACCGCCTTCGTCGAGATAGAGGTTGGGCTCCCCTTCGATCGCACCGCCGGTCAGATCTTCCCGCGAGGCGAAGTAGATGTGGGAGAGGTCCTCGCTTGCGCCAACCACGCCTTCCAGGCGTTTTGCCACCGATCGCCTTTCCGGTTCTCCGCCTTCGTTCAGGTCGAATTCGAAGAGCTCCGCCGTCGCGCTGGTTCGAACTCCTTCCGAGTAGAGGGCCGTGGAGCCGTCTCCGGCGGCCGCCCAGAAGAAAGCCCCTTCAGCGCCAGTACTGACCGGCAACGTGCAGGCTTTCCCCGAGGCGCATTCGTCCGGGACGACACCCTGCTCGGGGTGGCTGCGCAGGAAGATTCTTCCTTCGCCCGCGTCGGGAGAGGTGACTGACATCCAGTAGATCCGCGAGCCGTCCCCCGAGACTGCGTTCTCGACGCTCCTCCGCGTACCGCTCCCGACCGAGGCGGAGTCACTCACCCTGCCGTTCGGCAGGATGTTGACCGGGTGGAGTTTGCCGCCGAAGCGATCGTAGATGCGCACCGCCTCGCCCCCGACGCTCGCGTTGGCGCTGGCGAGCACGCCATTGCCGCCTGGGGCGGCCGGGCTCGGTCCCGGGCTCGTAGCTCGGTGCGTGCTCACTTTGGTCACAGCGCCATCAGCGTTGGTCCCCGTCACCGCGCACTGAAAGACAGCCGCGCTAGCCACGTCGGTGGCGCTCACCACGTAGGTGGACGCGGTTGCGCCAGAGACCGCAACGCCGTTGCGATACCACTGGTAGGCGAAGGTGGCAGGGCCATTGACGAGAGGGCTTTCCCAGCTCCCCGCGTTGCAGGTCAGCGTCTGCCCGCCCGGGCCACCGACCGTGAGCACTCCGCTTTGGGCAGGCGCGGCAATCGATTCTGGCGCCGTCGGCGGGATGATCTCCACTCCTGCTTCTGGCGGGATGATCGAGGGTGGGTTCGCGACCTGGGTCGAGCCGGCATTGTCGTTGATCGCGAAGACCTGGCACTGCAGGGCAGAGCCTTTGTCATCGGCCGTCGCGGTGTATACGGGGGAGGTGGCGCCTGCGATCGGCACCCCGTCGCGCAGCCACTGGTAGGCGATCGTTTTCGTGTTGTTCGTCGTCCTGCAGTCTTGAAGCAGCGGTGCTTTGGCCAGGAAGACCGCGTGGCGGCCGTCGTCGGAGACGCCTTGGAGGGGGGTGACCTCGGAGTTGATGAAGTCCTCAGGAGTGCTTTGGGGCAGCGGTGGCGGTTCCGGCGCCAGCGCTTCCAGGTCACCCTCCCCCGGCCCGCAGTTGTCGCGCCGATAGAAGTCCGCGTAGCCCCTCTGCCCATCCGGCGTCAGCGAGGGCTCCATGTAGTCGTAAATCCAAGCGCTGCAGAGGTCCGGCGTGAAGCCCATGAAGTCGCGGGCGCCGCCGAGCGTGACGATTTGTAAGACGGCGGTTCGCCCCAGCACAGGCGGGTGGATACCGTGGTTCGACCAGCCTTCGCCGGGCTGTCCCCGCTCACGGCGGGCGGCGAGGTACTGGTTGAGCGGCCAACTGTTCTGCGCGTCGCCGAAGGAGGGGATCGTGTGGTAAGTGATGGTGTCGCCCTCGGGCGCGGCCTGAACGTGGCCTTGGTTCAAGACGAGGATGTTGCCGCCGTTTTTGTCGAGCGGGCTGACCATCTCGTAAGCCCGGCAGTCGGGCAGGAAGGCCGAGGCGCCGGTGCGAAAGGCCTGGTTCGAGCAGGCGGAGTCAAGGGTGGGTAGCTCGGAGGTGGCGACCGTGTGGTCCCCGCCCTCGGTCGTGTCCGAGGAGTTCGTGCAAACGATCCGCCAGTGGTAGGTCGTGCCCGGGGTGAGTCCCTTCAGCGTGACCGAGAGGAGGTGGTCGCTGCGGTCGCCGCCGATTGACTCTGCAGGGGTACTCTGGCCGTAGACGGCGCTCGCCCCGTACTCGAAGTGACAGGAGGTGGCGAAACCTTCCGGGTTGGCCAAACCCCTCAAAGTCGCCTCGGTGTCGGTGGCGCCGAGAACGTGCTCGTTGGAGATCACCGGCGGGCCCAGGGTTTTGAACTCGACGTCGGAGCCCGGCTCCAGTTCGCCGCCGACACGGGCGACCAGGCGGAAGTGGTAGACGGTCCCCCTATCCAGGCCGGTGATGTCGGCGTGAACCGGGACCGGCGAGGAACCCGTACCGATTTCAGAGGCACCGGGCACACAGGGCGCGGTCTGTCCGTAGGCGGTGGTCTCACCCCACCTGAAGAAGCATTCGGTTACCGCTTCTCCTTTGGGAGTGACCGTACCGTTCAGCGTGGCGCTCGTTTCAGCGATCGGATTCGCCGGCAGGGTCTGTGCCTTGAAGCAACCGACGGGGTCGGTGCCGTAGGCGCGGATAAAGAACTCAGAGTTAGGATTGGTGGCGTAGAGATTGCCCGGCGCTTCGCTGCCCGGACAGAGGTTGGTCGCGAGACCGGTAGAGGCCCCGCTGAACTGGCCTTTGCCGAATTCTTCGAGCAGGTTGCCCGCCGGGTCGAATTTGAAGATCGGGTGGCGCTCGGAGCTGCCCAAGGCTCCGGGTGGGCGGAAGGTGTAGACGTTGCCGGCGAGGTCGACGGCAACGGCGGTCGGATCCGCGACTTTGAAACGCGGCGTTGCGATTTCACTTCCGCCCGGGGTGATCTTGCGCACGTCGGCTTTGCCATCGTAGATGACGTAGAGGTTGCCGGAGGCATCGACGGTCAACCCCATTACCGTGCTGTCTTTGAGCGCTCCCAGGGGATCCAGGGGCACGTCTTCGAGGTAGTGGCCACCGGTATCGAAGACCTGGATCCGTTTCAGGTCGCCGACGTAGATCCTGTCGTCTGCGTCAGCTGCGGTCCCTTTGGTGTCGACCGTAAGGTAAGCACCCGGAATGGGCAGCCAAGAAAACTGGCCATTGCCAGTGCCTTCGATTCCAGCCTGACAGGTGTCGCTGGGATCAACAGGACAGAGATTTCGCTCTGCCAGGAGAGCACCTTCTTCCACTTTGGTCCTGTTGACATCGCGGCCGAACATGAGGACGAAGTTGCCGTTGGCATCGAACTTCTGCACACGCCGATTGCTGAAGTCGACAGCGTAAACGCTTCCGACACTGTCGACAGCAACACCCAATACAGCGCCGAGTTGGCCGACCCCCGTACCAAGGATCCCCTCTTTGCAAGTGTCACCGTTCTCAGGGATGCAGATCTCAAACTGGTCCTCAGGGGAGACGGTGTCATCCCCGGGCCCATCCTGAACCACGTCCCAGCCCCAAGTCTTAATGAATTCGCCTCGGGCGTTGAGCTCGACGATACGACGACCCGCCTGGTCGGCAACTAAGACGCGGCCGTTGTCCGGGGAGGCAGCAACCCCACGGGGAATATTGCACTGGACCGCAAGGTCGCCCCCGTTGCACTTGGTCCAAAGTTCGGGCGGGGCAGCCTCGGCGATGGAACTCCCGAAGCTCAGTACCGAGCCAACAAGCAGAGCGACAAAAAAGCCCAGCAACCGAGTGGTGATTCTGGGTGCGAAACTACGTGCCTGCCAAGCCATCGGCAAACTCCCCTCTCACGATGCCTCCTGTGTCTCCCATCAGGCGGCGAGCCATCAAACCTCCCTGTAGCTCGGTGCGGAGACCATATCGGAACATCATCGTTCTTGTCAAGAAATATCTAGAGACTCTAAGCAGTCTGCCCAGCGTTCCCGTCTCGTGCGTTGAGTCCGAATCCCTCTCGGGGCCTATTGATCGGCTTGCCGATCAATAGGCCCGAGAGGATTCGCCGGAAAGCCCTATTCAGGCGCTTATCGGTGGATCAAGGGTCGGTAACTGATATTGCTGTGGGTTCTCCCAAGCTGTTGTCGCCTTTGATTGTCACGTCGACATCTAGGTCAGCGGTTTCACTTGTACTGGTTCCGCACAGAGAGCCGGTGCTTTCTGTATGAATGTTTTCGGCTTTTCCATTGATGCCAAGGGTACCCCCAGCTGTATTGACAACATGGGCTCCGGCAATCCCTTGGTTATTGGTTTCGCCGAATTTGATTGTGCAAACCGAATCGGCGTCGGGATGGGTCACCGATCCGGTTTTGTAGATGTGTACTTCCGCCAGTTTGCCCGTCGGACATTTCAGGTCGGCCGTAACGCCGTATGTTTCGCCGCCCCCTGTTGTTACGCCGAGGTGGAACTCATAGTCACAGCCGTTCATTGTCACTGTCGCCGGGCGTGTTCCGAATATAGGGATGTGGGCCTGACATTTTGTCGCGTAGAACGGCGTGATTGTAACTGTGGTCGCGGGGACGGTAATCAACCCGTGTTTGGTCCCCGCTGTTGTTTGCGCGTGCGTTAGCACAGCGTGCCCCGTGTAGGTGCTTCCCGGGCAGGTCACGTCGCCAAGGGGCCCTGTGAGTGCGTTGGCGAACAACGTGCCTGTTTCGTTCCCTGTCAGTGTCACCGGGCCGGTCGATGTGAGTGTGCCTTGGTTCTGAGCCGAAGCAGCCGACGCAGCCAACGCGCTGAACGCGAAGACCGCCACCAGGGCAAGCCCTAGGGTCTTGAGGTTGCGAATCATCTCTCTTCCTTTCGGATTGGATTTCGCCGCGGCAATTGCCGCGGCGCAGTCTCCGTTAGGAGACAGGTAATCCATAGCTGCTCTGGGCTTATCGATCAAATTATTTGCTGCTAATCAGCCCCAATCGCCCTATCAAGGAGGGAGGTTGGAGGGGTTTCCCCGCAAAACGCGTGTGAGCGATCGGCGCGCGTGCCGATTTGCGCGCGTGCCGATTTGCGCGCAGAAGCCAATATGGATTCTAAGTTAAGCCGACGTACCGCTGTGTCAGCGGCGCTCTTGCCGCCTACAGCTCGCCCGCATACCCGCTTGATCGTCCGGTATTCGAGAGACTGGCGACAAATGCCTTATGGGATGTAGGAACAGACGGGAAAGCCGTAGCTGCGACGCATCTGGTCTGCGTTAGCGAAGGGGTCTTCGAGGTCCTTGTTGGTTGCGATTTTCTTCGCTTCGGCGACTTCGTCTACGCCCTGCTGCTGAGCGGTGAGGACCGCTTCGACTTGTTTTTCGTCACCGGTAGGGGCGCCCGTTTTGCGGATCGTCTCGATTTCCGTTTCGATCCTCGGTACCAGCACCTCTCTGGTCATGTTCGCGAGTAACTCCGCTTGCGGAAGTCCATCGATGATATGTACTTCTATATAGGCTTCCTGCTCAGTACTCAGTCCCTTCCTCGTCTGTTGGCAAGCAGCGGCGGCTTTCTTGATTACCGCCGCTTTGCTCAGCGATGAGGTGGTGACGGGAGCATTGCTGTCCGGGGGGGTCGTGGTGGTTTCTGATGGGGACGTGGTATCCGCGGCGGTCGACCCAGTGGTGGCGGAGGAATTAGCCGAATCCGAGGAAGAGGTCGAGTCGTCGCTGTCTCCGCAGCCCGCAACGATTGCGGCGATCGCGATGACAACGGCAACCAAAGTGGTCAAACGGGCGTTCAAGATCTCTCCCTTTCCTCGGTGATTCGCGCTAGTTTACTCGATTTATCCTGATCAAGCTTTAACCCGAACTCTTCACATCAAGCCCGTTGGCGCAGTCGGGCAACCCGTACTCACTCAACATCCGGCCGGATTTGGTGAATCGTTTTTCGATCGCCTCGCGGGAAGGCATCCGCTGCGACAGGGCGATTTCGTTGAGCGCGGCTTCCTCGGCGTAGAGGAGATAGTTGACTTCTTGATCTTCGTCGGGCCCCCCGGGGGTCGCGCCAAGCGCTCGTACTGCTTCCATTTCGTTTTCGATCACCGGCAGGATGACCAGATGAGCCAAATCGGCGTAGAGCACTTCTGGCGGTTTCTTGCCGCTCTGGCGCTGGAGGAATTCGGAGATTTCCTCCTCAAGGTCGACTCGTTCTTTTCTGCAACCGGCGTTGGCCCGCTTGAGATACTCCGCTTTGCTGAGCTCGGTCGTACCGGAGGTGGTGCCGGCGGTGGCTTCAGCCGTGGTGTCGGCGTCGCTGCTCTCGTCGCCACAGCCGGCCGCGATGACGACAACCGATACCCCCAAGACGAGCAGCACCGTCAAACGAGCAATCAAGATCTCTCCTTTCCCATCTTGATCGCCAAGTTTAATCGATTTTGTCCGACTGATGCTTGCTCAGCTTCGCATGGTCTTGCGGAAGTGCTGCATCACGCCGCGGAAGTGATCCATGTGGTAAGTGCCGACTAGGCGGTCGAGGAAGGTGAATCGCACGCCGGCCTCCCACATCCGCCTCATCAAGTTCCAGTCGTTGACCTCGTTCAGGAACCGCGCCCCGAGGTCGTGCTCGAACACGCGCAAGCGGGCGTGATAGAGCACGCCGGCGAGATCGATCTCCCCCGAGCGCGGCGGCCAGGCGCCGATCTCGTGATTCGCGGGGGCGCCGTCCAGACAGCCACGGACACGACCGTAGACGAGCTCGGCGTCGCGGTCGCGGACCGTCGACAGCAGTACCTCCAGATGGTCGTCGTCCCACTCGTCGTCGTCGTCGAGCGGCGCGATCCAGCTGCCGCGGGCCATGCGCAGGCCTTCGTTCATCGCCGGCACCCCGGCGATCATCCAGCGCTGTATCCGATCCTCGGGGTAGGGGCCGTGGACGGGGAGGTCGCGAAAGCGAATGCGGGGATCTCCCAACGCCCTGACCCGCCGCTCGGTGTCGTCGGTACAGCAGTCGCCGACGACGACGGCCTCCCAGTTCGAGTACGTCTGTCGTCGCACTGAGGCCAGCGCCCGCTCGACTAGGAGCTCGGCCCGATTCCAGGTTGCGATCCGCACGGTGACCAGCGGCTCGCTCTGCGAGTAGGCACATCGCCAGGAGTCGCTTTCGCGGAACCTGTCCAGATCGATGCGCGCCTCTAGGTTTACCGAATGCATGATCGCTTCTTACCGGAAGGGAGCGGCGTGATTATCCCAGGCGTCGCCCACTTGTATGGTCCTCCGCGATGCACCGTTCCCCCCTCGTGATCCTCGGAACGGGCGGCTCCGGCACGCGCGTCTTCACCCGCCTCGCCGAGGCGGCCGGCCGCTGCATGGGCGCCCACCAGAGCGAGGGGGCCCACGACGCCCTCGCGCTCTACTGGCTCGCCGAGCGATGGTGCGGCGAGATCTACACCGCGTGGCGGCGCAGCGAGGAGATGGATCTCGCCGGGTTTGACGCCGAGCTGAAGCCGTGCGTAGAGGTCCATCTGATCGAAGCCGAGCCCGAGGCCCCCTGGGGCTGGAAGCAGCCACGCAGCCTCTACCTGCTCCCGGCCCTCCTCCACTCCTATCCGGACCTGCTCGTCGTGCACGTGATCCGCGACGGGCGCGACATCGCCTTCGGCAGCGAACACCGGCTCAAGATGGCGGGCAGCTACGCCGTGCCGGAGTGGGCGAGGGACCTGCCGACCGAGGTGAAGCTGGCCCTGCTCTGGGACGAGCCAAACCGGTTGGCTGCCGACTTCTGTGAAAAAAACCTGGGCGAGCGCTACCTGCGCCTGCGGCTCGAGGACGTGTGCGCCAACCCGGAGGCGACGGCCGCGCGACTGGCGAACTTTGCCGAAGGTGCGGAGATCGCGCCCGCCCGCGTCCACTCGATCGTCGAAACGCCGGCTTCGCTTGGCCGCTGGCGCGGGCGCGATCCCGCCTTGGTGGACGAGGTCGAGCACGCCGCCGGCGAGGGACTGGCGCGCTTCGGCTATGCAGGCGCTTAGCCGGCTGTCATCCATTCGCTTCGCACGAGAGGTCGCTGGGCAGCTCGGGCAATGGATGTCGCGAGGCTTCAAGCGCCCGTGCGAATCTCTCCCCGGGCCAGGTGCTGGAACGCCAGCAGATGAAGCGGGGGCTCGTGAGCGACGAAACGGAACTTTCGAAGTGCCGGAGATAGTGGGACCTCGTCAGTTTGGTGAGGTCGTACGACCGACCCGACATCTCTTCCCAGCTGTGCTCCAGGTACTCCTCGGACAGCTCGCCGTAGTCGTCGACGAACAGGATCGGAAGATCGCCGAACGAGCTCATCGCGGTGCTCCTCAAGACGATCGGAATCGAACCCAGGTAGAGGCTCTCCCAGGTCCGATGGCAGTCCACCCCGAAGCCCTCCGGCGAGAGCGTGAACCTGTGCCTCGCGATCTGCGAGTAGTAGTCGAGCAGCTGGGCGGGATCGTCGCGCCAGGCGGCAAAGACGTCCAGCGTCGCCCAGGGTTTGTCCTCGAGCTGACGTGCCAGCATCGCGCGATGGGGCGGTCCCACGATCCCCCGCCTGTCGCGACGCATGTTCGTGATCGCGAAGCTCCCATATACGAGCCCATCTCTCACCCCGGAGTGGTTGCGCCTGACGAATCGGAGCTGGCGCAGCTTGCCTCGGTTGACACCCAGAGGCAGGGCTAGGGCACGCTGATCGGTCAGCTCAACATTCGTTCCGTAGACGGATGCGACATTTGGCGGCAGGCCGCGACCCGGCGGTTCGAATTCATCTCCGATCGAGAGATCTTGTGGACCAAAGACGACGACCACACGGCCCGGATACTCGCGAAGTTCGCCGAACTTCTCGTCGCGATCGCGACCACCGAGAAGAACGACCAGGTCGCCACCGTCGCCGGGCAGGGTCTCGCTCAGTTCGTACGGGAGCACACAGAAGTGGTCGTGGACGAATTTACCCGGGCTCAGCACGATCTCGGCCGGCGGCCAATCGAAGTTCTGGAAGGCATCGAACGTCAGATAGACCATGTGCCACCACGCCGTTTTGATCTATGGAAAGGCAGCGTCAAGAGCGCACGGCTCGTGCCGACGCCAACTCGTAGGAAAAAGCCTGCAGCGTGTCCGCCGCGATCTCCTCGAAGGCGCGCACCTCGGCAGCGCTCATCTCCCGCCGCCAACGTTCAGCGCGATCCGCCTGCGGCGGCCGGCCGATCAGGCGGTGAATGTGCAGCCGCTCCTCGCGGGAGACGATCCTGCCCATCTCGCGGACGTCACCCAGCTCTGCCGCGAGGCGGCCTGCCGAATCGCGGTGGTAGTCGAGCATCGTCGGCTCCCACTCGAGCTCGAGGAACTCACAGATGCGCTTCAGAGCGGAGATCGGGTCGCGGACGAGCTCCTCGTAGCGGACCTCTGTGTAGAAAGAGAGATGCTCGGCCTGCCGGCGGGCCGAGGTGAGCGTCTGCACCCATTCCTCGGCGACTCCAGCGATGTCGCCGGCCCCGAACCAGACCGGGACCGTGGAGAGCGCCACATCACGCCCGTCGCGTACGACGTGAATGAAGCGAGCCTCCGGCAGGAGCTCCTCGATCAGGGTCATGCGCATAACGTAGTAAGGCGTCTTGTTGCCCCAGCGACGCTTGTCGTGCCGCTCTGCGTAGAACTCGAAGAAGGTGCGCATCACGTCGCCGAACGACTGCGGTCGGCGCGCCTGGACTCGGCGAGAGAACTCCTCCGCCGGCAGGTTGTAGTCGCCCCACAGCGCTCCGGAGACGATCGTCTCGGTAGCCGCCGCCGCGCCTGCGCGTTCAAAGGCGCGAAGCGCGTTCTGGAAGTTCGTCTCTGGTGGGATCGCAAGCTGCGAATGGGCGTCGAGCATCATGCGCAGCAGCGTCGTGCCGGAGCGCGCCGCACCGACGATGAAGGGCGCCGGGCTTGCGACCGCGGGCATTCCCGGATAATAACCCTGAGGTGCAAGACGAAGCCACACTCGGGA
Organism: Solirubrobacterales bacterium; assembly: GCA_049796515.1. Lineage (GTDB taxonomy): Bacteria > Actinomycetota > Thermoleophilia > Solirubrobacterales > 70-9 > VRUE01. The sequence goes on along the minus strand of JBAREU010000184.1, from coordinate 17,430 downwards.
CGCAGGCCAATTCGACGCGACTGATCGTCCAGTACTGGCACGACGAGGACATCCCGGGTGAGGTCGCCGAGCTGATCGCGAGCTTCCCCGCACTCAACCCGGAGATGCATCATCTGGTCTTCTCCGAGACGAGCGCGGAGGAGTTCATCGCCGAGCACTTCACCCCACGCGAGGTCGCGGCATTCCGTGCCTGTGCCGTGCCCGCGATGCAGGCCGACTACCTGCGCTACTGCGCCGTGCTGGCGTTCGGCGGGATCTACGTGGACGTGGACATGGAATGCGTCGCGCCGCTGTCATCGCTGTTGGAGATCGCCGGGGACGGTGTTCTCTTCGGCATGCCGCGGTTGCCGCCGATGTTTCGCACCCCCGCCTACGAATGGCGCGAGCGCCTGGGGCCGTACCGCGCCATCAACAACAACATCTTCGCCTTCAGCTCGCCCGGCCACCCGCTGCTGGAGCTCGCGCTGGCGATGGCGACGCGAAGCATCGAGACTCGCTCAGCCGAGAACGTGGCACTGACCACCGGCCCGGGGATCTTCACCAGCCTCTACCTGCTGCGGGAAGCGGGCTCGCTGGAGGTCTACGCCGATTTCGTCCGCGGTGGTGTCTTCGAGGCCGGGGTACCGGCGTTCTGCGCGATGATCGAAAGCCGCGCGGACATCGAGCGTCGGCTCCAGCGAGTCCGAATCCCATCGCTTTCCGACGCCGCGCGGTGGGCCAGGCCTCCGAAATCGAAGCCCTCCTACAAGGACGCCGAGGGCCACTGGATCAATGTGAAAACGAGCATCTTCAGGGCAGCGCCACAAGGGCGCCGTGCGGATTTGCGGGAAATCGAACCTCGCCATAGCCGCTGAACCAATCGCGCTCGGGCAGCGTGCCGTGCAGCTCCACCTGCAGCGGGACACCGGCCTCCGCAAGCTGGGGCGCAATCGTCGGCAACAGCTCGATCTCATAGCCCTCCACGTCGATCTTGACTAGGGAGGGGATCCGCTCGCCGAGAATCTCCGCCAGCGTCCAGGTCCGCACATCGATCTCCCCTTCCTCCGCCAGGCGAGAAACAGACTTGCCGAATCCGAGGCGAGGATCCGCGGTGAGGGCGGCGGTGCCTGACCGTACGCCGACGGCTCCTTCCCAGATCTCGGCACCAGCGGGAACGTGACGCCGCAGCTCGGCCATCGCCACAGGGTCGGGCTCGACCGCGATCACCTCGGCGCCCCGTTCCAGCGCCCAGAGGGTCACGCCCCCGATCCACGCGCCGACATCGACGAACAGGTCGCCTCGCGTGAGCGTCTTCTCGATCAGCCGACGGGTGTGCTGCTCCCACCTGCCCGAGCCATAGACGTTCGCCCAGAAGTACTCAAACGCCTCCTGCGGGCTCAGCTCGAAGGCGAGGCGGCGCTCCTCCGGCCCCAGCCAGTCCGCGGTGGTCCCTTCGAGCGGCACGCTCACCGTTCCGGGATCGTAGACCCATGACGCGGCTCGAGCACGACCTCAGCCCCGCGGGCGGGAGACATGACGAGCAGCCGCCGCGCTTCGCGCTCGGGCACCGGGTCGACCGCACGGATCCGCATGCGACTCAGCAAGGTCGAGAGAACGACCCGCATCTCGAGCAGCGAGAAGCCGGCGCCGAGGCAACGGCGGACGCCGCCGCCGAAGGGGATCCAGGTATAGGTGCCCGGCGGGCACTCGAGGAAACGCTCGGGACGGAACTCGTCCGGATCCGGGTAGACATCGGGGCGGCGGTGGACCAGGGGGATGGCCGGGGTGACGGCGACGCCAAGGGGGATCGCGAGGTCGCCCAACTGGAACGGCTTCATGACCATTCGAGGGACAACCATGAAGGGCGAGCGGAGACGCAGCGTCTCCTGCACAACGGCATCGGTGTAGGGGCCGCCGCCATCTGCCGCCTCGTCGGTTGCCCGATTTAGAGCCTGGGGACTGCGAGCGAGCCGCTCGATCGCCCAGGAGAGCGAGGTGGCGGTGGTCTCGTGGCCGGCGATGATCAGAGTCATCAGCTCGTCGCGCAGCTCTTGGTCTGAGATCGCCGAGCCGTCATCGCCCGTCGCCTCCAGCAGGAAGGACAGCACGTCGTTGGCGGGGGCTCGGTGTCGCCGGCGGTGGTCAATCTCCGCAAAGAGGAGCTCGTCGACACGGGACAGCAGCTCGGGCAGACCGGCGAAGCGCTCCTCGTCCAGACGTGAGCGCTCGCCCAGGGCGACCAGGGCGCTGGGGGTTTCGAGGTAGGCCACGAGGCGCTCGATCGCCTCGCGCAGCGGCGCCAGGCGCGACTCCTGCCTGCGGCCGAAGACGGCGGTCATGATGACCCCCAGGGCGATCTCGCTCATCCGCGGCGCTGCCGGACCGGGGGTGCCCAACGGCCAGCGATCGATCTCGGCCTCGGCCGTCGACCGCATCGCCTGCTCATAGCCGGCCAGACGGCCATGCTGGAATGGCGGCAGGAGCAGCTTGCGCCGGTGCATGTGTATCTCGCCGTCGCTGAGCAGCACAGAATGGGAACCGAGAACCGGTTCGAGGATCCGCTTCTGACTGCCGGCATGGAGAACATCGGCGGGCGCGGTGAAGATCTGTCTGACGAGCTCGGGATCCGCGACCATCACCCAGGGCGGCTCCTGGAGGAGGTGAAGGGTGAAGACGTCGCCGTGGCGCTGCTGTAGCGACTGGAGGAAGCGCACCGGCCTCGCAATCCAGCGCGCCGTCTGGCGCGAGCGCGGCAGGTCTGCGCCGGGCGGTAGGCCAGGCGGCAGCTCGGACCGAGCCTGCGTGCTCACGATGCCGAGGGCACGACGGCTTTGCGCTCGGCGAGGGCTTGGGCGATCCGCTCACCGAGGCGCCGTCGCACGATCGCTTGCTGGCGTGGATGCCCAACCGGGTGCAGCGGCATGCCGGGAGCCACCTCGAGCTCGAATGACGGCCCCCCAGCCTCCCTCAACCGTCGATCGAAGGGCTCCACCTGCTCGAGCTCGGGCTCGCCGACGAGCACCCAAACGGGGCCCTGCTTCAGGCAGGTGCTGAATCCCTCAGTCAGCTCCTCCTCCGTGTTCAAGGTGGGCCCACCGGCGTCGACGGGCTCCGGATAGGGGCCTTGCTCGTCGCGCTTCGCTGGCTCGCGATCCCACAAATACGGCGTGATCAGGAATAGACCGCGGGCGGGCGGCTGGTGCGCCGCGAACTCGAGCGCGATGCGACCGCCGTGGCAGGAGCCGGCCAGCAGCAGCTCCCGCTCGCCGGCACCTCGCAGGAACCAGGGGGCGATCTCCCTGAGCATGGCCAGGTCGATGCTCCTCCTCCAGCCCTCGCCGCGATGCACGTCGGTCGCGGTCGGCGTGCTGTCGCCCTCGCGCGCAAGGTCGAAGCGCAGCACGACGAGGCCCAGCTCGGCCAGGTCCCACGCCAAGCGGGTCCAGTTGGCGTTGACGCCGGCGCGGGCCGGCGGACCGAGCCCCTGGAGAAGAATCAGGGCGCCCCGCTGGGTGGACGGCGGCTCGCTGACGATGCCGCCGACCGGACCGTGGCGGGTGGGGATGAGGACGGCGTGGTCGTTCATCCCGCAACCGCCATGATCTCGCCGGCGGCGTATGCCTCGCGCATCGCCGCGCGGCGCAGCTTGCCGCTCGTCGTCTTCTGCACGGTGCCAGGCGGCAGGACGATGACGTCACTCGGGGGGACGCCGACCGTGTCAACGATCGTTCGCGTGACGTCGCGCGTCAGCCGCTCCGATTCGCCCACTTCGCTCGCCTCGACTAGTACCACAGCCTTCTCCTCGCCGGGCATGGCGAACGCCACACAGCGACCGGGGCGCACGCCGTCGACCCTGGCGGCCGCCCACTCGAAGTCCTCCGGGTAGTAGTTGTGGCCCATAACGATCATCACGTCCTTCCGCCGCCCGGTGACATACAGCTCGCCGCCGGCGAGGTAGCCGAGGTCGCCGGTGCACAGCCAGCCCTCGACGAAGGGGTCCGGCGCGTCGGCGCCGACATAGCAGCTCATCAGCGACGCTCCCCGCACCTGGATCTCGCCGACTTGGCGCTCCGGCAGCACACCATCCGGGGCGACGATGCGCACGTCCATAAGCGGCTCTCCGCAGGAGATCATCAGCCGTGCCGGGTCCTCGCCAGCCGGTGCCGCGACGCCAGTGTCGGCAAGCTCAGACGCCGAGACCCGCTCGATGTACAGGCCGGTGCCGACGGGGGGGTAGGAAACCGCCATCACGGCCTCGGCGAGACCGTAGGTCGCACCAAGCGCCTCGGGGCGAAAGCCGAAGTCCTTCGCCATCTCGAGCATCTGCCGGGCGACTTCGGGATCGACGCCTTCGGCCGCGAAGTAGGCGGCTTCCAGCGAGCTGAGGTCGGCCCGCTCGTCGCGTCGCTTCGCCGCCCTCATCGCGCTGCCGAAGGCCGACGGCGGGGCAATCGTGCCCTGCACGCGAGTGCGCTCCACCAGCCGCAACCACTCGACGGGGTCCCTGGCGAAGCGCTCGGTCGGCAGATGATGCGTGTAGGAGCCAGCGACCGCGGGGTGCACCAGGTTGGCGAAGAGACCGAGGTCGTGGAAGAACGGGGTCCAGCTCAGCACCGTGCGCGGTGTCCCGTCCTCGAAGCGATAGCCGCGGCGCAGAACCTCCATCTGGGCCAAAACCGCAGCGTGGGTGAGGAGCGCTCCCTTGGGGAAGGCGGTGCTGCCCGAGGTGAGCTGGATCACCGCGGCGTCCTCCGCTGCTGGCGCGACGGGTTGCTCGGCGCTTTCCTCCTTGCCCTCCTCCCAGCCGACGGCGAGCTCGACTGGCAACAGGGTCGCGAGCCGCGGCTCGGCGAGCACGCGGCGACAACCGTTCGCCGCCACGAGGCTGCGCAGCTGGTCTCGGAACGCAGCCGGATCCCGAACCCGCAGCGGTATCTGCACCGGCACCAGGACCGCGCCCGAGATCCAAATCGCGAAGGCCCACACGACCCACTCGGGGCGGTTGGGGCCGAGCACGCCGACGGGATCGCCGGGCTGTACGCCGAGCGCGATCAGGCGCCGCGCGGCACGCTGCGCACGTTCGGCCAGCTCCGCGCAAGGCAGGCTCACCGGGCCGTCATCGAGATAGAAGACGTACTCGCCCTCCCCCCGCTCGGCCGTGGCGAACAGCGCCTCGGGGATCGTCCGTACCCGTTCCTGCACGACTACGTATCTAGCACTTCGAGTCAACGAGCGCGGCCAGCGCGGCCAGGCTCTCGAAGTTGTCGTAGACGATTTCCTCCTCGTCGAGCTCCACTCCGAAGGTCTCTTCGATGTAGCCGAGGAGCTGCTCAATGCCGAGCGAATCGACCGCTCCCACGGCAAGCGGATCGTCGCCACGAAACGGCTCCTCAAGCAGCTCTTCGACGATGAAGGCCAGCAGGCGGCCCTCGGTATCGCCCTTTCCCGGGGCGCCACCCTGCGTCCGCCCGGTCATCACGGCAACAGCCCGGAGTCCTTGCACAGCCACTTCGACGTGGCGCGAATCAGCTCCAGATACTCCTTGGCGCCGAAACGCCATACGCCCTCGGTGACGTATTGGTTGAATCTTTCCGGCACGCCTTCTATCTCGGTGGGCTCGGCGTACCTGACGATCGTCCCCTCCCCCCTGAAACGCGACAGGGACGCGTCGACGGCGGCGTCTGCCGCGGCGGCGGAGTCGAGCACCGCGGAGGAGAGCGGATAACCGTAGGCGAACCCCTCGACCGGCGGCGGCCAACCGATCGAACGCCGTGATGCCCGCTCGAGTCGAGCGAAGTACCGCTCTGGGCGCAGGGCGGGCTGGATGAAGAGCAGCCGCTCCGCCGGCGCGCCACGGTCCGCGGCGAGAGATGCGATCGAGGCGCCGAGCATCAGCCCGCCTAGGACCCAGCGCGTCTGCGGGTACCGGTGCACCGCCACACGGGCAGCGTCAACGGCGGCACTGGCGAGGACGTCGACGGTGGCCCGCTCGAAGTCGCCCGCACTGTCGCCGAAGCCGGGATAGTGGAAGTTGAACGCGACGCCGCCGGCCCGCGCGAACGACAGCGAAGCCAAGTGCACGATCCTGCTGGCCTGGTTGGCCTCGAACCCCCACGAGTTGCAGAAGACGACGCCGGGAGGGGACTCTGTGGGCGACGCCGGAGCGTAGACGGAGCCGTAGAGCTCCACTCCCTGAGAGGGAAAGAAAAAGACCTCCCGTCGCAGGCCCTCCCCGACCCACGTGCCGCTGTCGCCCCAGCGGGCCATCGAGGAATCCTATCCAGGACCTTGATCCGCTCCGGCGGAAACTGCCTTCGTACCGCCGCACAGAGCAACGACACGCTCGACGTCGCGATCGTCCAGCACATCCAGATCCAGGCCCAAGGCAGGCGTCTCCTGAATTTCGGCGTCCGCGAAGAACTCAATGTAGGGCGCGAATTTGGCTGCCCGAGCAGCAGTCAGCGCGTTCTCGTGCAGCGTTCTACGCATCTCATAGCTCACAAGCTCACCGTGTCGATCACTCTCGAATATGAGCCTTCCCTCTCGGATCGCCTTGCGAAGAGCCGCCCAGTCCAGATCGATCCCGGTGCGCCCAGAAAGTGCCTCGACGTTCAGCAAGAGAGCGGCCTGCTTTTGGCTCAGGCTGCTGTTCAAGCGGGGCCGTCGCTCCAGCTCGCGGCGGATCGCCTCGCCGATAGGTCCGCCAATTCCGAAGGCGCGCAGTAGCTCAGCCTGGTGTGCACCAGCCGGGTCATACCTGGCGTAGGCGACATTCTCGTCCACGGCTTCACCAACCCGACGCAACCCCGCGAAGAGTGGATCGAGGGAGCGTTCGGCGACGCGGTAGAGGGCGGCTGGTTGCGGAGGATCCGGTTGATTCGACATTGCGAACAGGTATAGGGACCGAATCTCCTCATCAAGCCGGCGCAAAGTCCACACGCACTTGACCGAAACAACCTCCAGGGCAGCTCCAAGAAAGGCAACTAGGACGTTCTGTTTTGCCTCAGACGTCAGCCAGAAAGTGATGGACTCTGCCGACAACAACACATCGACTCTTTCATTGGCGGCAAGAAAAGACTGGAGTTCGTCAAACGGTGACGAGCCAGCAAGCGACGCCTTGAGCATCCCGGAAACGCCATGATGCGTCGGGGAAAGATTCGACATCCATCGCAGCGGGAAGACCGTCCCGGCTGAGCCCAGGTCGCGCCGCCTCCGATAAAGAGCGTCCTGGAGACTGGACGTGCCCGTCCTCGGCCAGCCGCAATGGAGATAGAGCATGGCTGCACATTAGCCACGATCAGGGTGGGTACGCTTCAAAGCGATGCGCGCGCGGACCATCGAAGAACGACCAATTATCCAGTACTGGCACAGCGAGGAAATCCCCGATGAGATCACCGAGCTGACGGCAACCTTCCGCAACCTCAATCCCGACTTGCGTCATGTGGTCTTCGACGAGACGGGAGCGAGAGAGTTCATCACCAAGCATTTCACCGCTCGTGAGGTCGCCGCCTTCGACGCCTGCGCGGTGCCCGCGATGCAAGCCGACTACTTTCGCTACTGCGCTGTGTTCGTGCTTGGCGACATCTACGCCGATGTCGATTTCCGTTGCCTGCGCCCACTGTCAGCACTGATCGAGAAGGTCAGCGATGGCTTGCTGTTTAGAACAGAACCAGAGGGAAGCCTGATCAACGGGTTCTTCCTCTTCGAGGCTTCGGAACACCCTTTGCTACGGCTGGTGCTCGATGTGGCCACCACCAACATCGAGAGGCGCATCGAGCATCGGGTCAACGTCGTCACCGGGCCGTGGATCTTCAATGGCCTCGAGATCCTCCGTCGCGTGGGGTCGATCGACTCAGCCCGTCAGCAGGCGGCCGGCGCGCCGTTCGAGCGGTTCGCGAATTCGCTTCTGACGGTCGTGAGCGACTGCGCTCGCCTGGAGGAGGCGTTCGAGAATGTGCACATCTTGCCCTTCGACGTAGCGAGTAATTGGATCGGGAGCGCCGGGTCCCCACTGACCTACAGACAGACCGATGCACACTGGGTGAACTGGAGCAAGAGCGGCAGGGGCATCTTCAGGTGATCGCATTCGGAGTGGCCATCTCGGATCGGAGGATGTACGAGGGGCTTGCGTTGCCGGGCATCCAGCGCGCCGCCGAGCCCGACTCGCTGGTCCTCAACCGAACTGGCGCCTCAATCCAGCGTGCCTACAACGAGATGATGGACGAGGTCGGGGCTCGGCCCGAATTGGAGGCCTTGGTTCTCCTCCATCAGGATCTCGAGTTGACCGACCGCAGCCTGCCGGTGCGAGTACGGCGTTTGTTCCAAGACCCGCTCGTGGGGTTGGCGGGACCTTTGGGAGCACGCAATGTGACGCCTCACCTGTGGCCTGCTTCCCGCGAGCTGTATGGAACGTTCCGGGAGCCGACCGGTGAACGCCGGTTCTCGTGCGGCTCCCATGAGGTCGAGGGAGTAGATGGGATCCTGCTCGTGCTGGCTCCCTGGGTTGTTCGCACCCTGCGCTTCAACGAGGAATTGGCGGATGGGTTCCACGGCTACGACGTCGACATGAGCCTTCGAGTCAGAGCGCATGGTGGGATTGTGATCTGCGACGACATCCCCTATTTCCATCACAGGAATCCGACGGAGGACTACGAGGCCCAACGACGCGCGGGCGTCGCTTTGGCACGAATGTGGGACCCGGCGCTGCGATCGAGAGAGTGGGACTCGGCGTTTCAGCTCTGACGTTCACGGGCGATCACTCAGCCAGCCGCACCACGCCCAACGCAGCCTCTCGATGATCCTCGTCCAGCTGCGCCACTGCCGTGTACTGCTCGAGGGCGCACTCGAGCATGCCGTCGGACTCGAACACGTCTGCCAGATCCATCCTCGCCTTGGTCGACAGCGGGTCTAACAGCACTCTCGCCACAGCGGAATCGAGGTCTCGACCCCCCGGCCCCTTGCCGCCGGCGGTCGCCCAGTGTCGGTGCGGATCCGCGAATGCCGCCAGCCGGGGGCTTTCGAGCAGAGCCGGCATCACCGAGGAGCCGAGCGCCCGCAGTGCCTCCGGCACAAGGATGCGATAGCCGTGGGGAAACTCAACGCCTTCCCGCCGTGCTCGGCGGTTCCATGCCGCCACGTCCAGTCCCTGCGCGAAAGTGGCGGATCCCGGCAGGAGTCGATGCTGGGCCGCGAACACCCCCTTGTCCCACGGCGGGCAGAGGTAGAGGCAATCCGGCGTCCTCTCGGTCATCAGCAGCGTGTGGAAGGCGCTGCCGATCACACCGACGACGGCGCGGCTTCCTTCCAGCGCGGCGATCTGCTCGGCAAGGGTCATCGTCTCCAGGCCAACCGGGGTGACATGCTCGTCCAGCAGCCACTCGAGTAGGCATTCATCATGGGGGATTCGCGCATGGCGACCGGAAGCAGCCGACCAGTAGAGACCCATCGTCCCCGCTCGGCCGAGCCCGGTCCGACTCAGCCAGAGGACATCGTGAGAGGGGGCCCGCGGCAGGTCGAAGCCAAAGCGTGCCTGCAGATGGATGTCGCGAATCTCGGGAGCGATCCAAGATTCGAGCCGCCAAGCAGGCTCGGGAACGTGCATTCTGGTGAAGCGGACCGCGCCCTCCGCTGGAAGCTCGACGACGCGGGCGCCGAAGGCCCGCAGCCATTCGCTCACATACGTCAGGGCTGGCGGCGTCTTCAACACGACCTGCAACCCCTCCAGCCCCCCACCGGGTAGGAGTGGCCACAGCCGGGACACGGATTCGGTCAGAAAATGTCCGTATGCCGGTGAAATCGAGCCTCCCCAGACAACATCCCGCTTATCGACGGACAGGTCTGCGGACAGCGACTTCGGCATCGCGCGCATGGAGTTGACGCGCTCCAGCGGCAACTCGGCGAGCGTTTGCAGGGTGTCCCTGGCGACGCTCCCATCCCGCTCGAACACAGCCCGACGACCGCTGACGACCCACAGCTCCCGCGGGGCGGTCACCGTCAGCGATCCTCGCGAAAGCATGACGTTGCGGCTCCCCGGCACGGGGACGGCGAAGCGTCGCCGTTGCGCGGCGTCGGAAGAACCAGCCCGTCGGGCGACCTTAGGATCTTGGCGCAGGTCGGGCAGCACGGTGTCACTAAGCGCGCTAAGCGCCTCCGCAATCAGCAACCGATAACCGTCAGGGAAGGCAGGACCCTTCGCGCGGACGCGCGGAAGCCGGACCATGGACTCCAGCGCCTGCGCGAATCTCGCTTCGCCGCCTAGCAGGCGATGCTGGGCCGCGAACACCCCCTTGTCCCACGGCGGGCAGAGGTAGAGGCAATCCGGCGTCCTCTCGGTCATCAGCAGCGTGTGGAAGGCGCTGCCGATCACACCGACGACCGCGCGGCTTCCTTCCAGCGCGGCGATCTGCTCGGCAAGGGTCATCCGCCGCGGCTCGACGACGGTGACGTGCTCCCGCAGCAACGATTCGATCGCTGCTTCCCCCTGCGGCACCCGATCTGCCTCCAGCGTGGAACGGCTCAGCCAGAGGACTCCGTCGCCCGGCCCGGCAGCCACCTCCATTCCCGCACGCGCGTGCAGGTAGACGTCGCGCAGCTCGGGTGCTATCCACGCGCCCAGTCGCCAAGCAGGCTCGGGAACGTGCATTCTGGTGAAGCGGACCGCGCCCTCCGCTGGAAGCTCGACGACGCGGGCGCCGAAGGCCCGCAGCCATTCGCTCACCGGGGGCGGGGCCTGTGGCATGGGCAGGACGACAGGTAGCCCCTCCAGGCGGCCGCCTGGCAGCAGCGGCCACAGCCGGGAGAGAGTCTCGACCGGAAAGTCGCCGAACGCCGCAAGAACGCTGCGATCCGCTGGAGCAAGCGGGCCACCCCAGACAACCTCCTCTACGCAGGTCTTCACGACCGTCGCTTCTAGATCCAGGTCCAGGCTTTTTGGCGCGCTGTCAAGCGGCCGCCCAGTCTCACTTACCCGGCGAACGGCGTCCTTCGCCCTCCGGGTGTCCGGCTCGAAGGCCACAGGGAGCGAGCGAGCGGCGAGCAGCTCGCGGGGCTCGGCGACGGAGAGTGACCCTCGCGACAACAAGGCGATTCGATCTCTCCTGCGCCTCGCCGAGGCCTCAAAAGCGGTTCGCGGCAAGGTCACGCGAACTTCGAGCGTACCAAGGCGCTCCGTGTTTCAGCGCTGACGTTCGCGGCGCAACTCTCGACGGGCGGCCAGCAACGCCGCCTCTGCCTCCACGGCGCGTTCCCGCCATTCCCTGAGCTCTCGCGCCTGCTCCTCGTACCGCACGTCCTCGCCGAGCGCGAGGTGAGGCGGCGGCGGGGGCAGCTCGACATCGCTTGCCGCGGCTACAGCGTGAACCTCGGTACCCGGCGGGTCCCCGCTGAGCTTGGAGACCTCGGCCTCGATCGGAGTGGACGGGTCCGCCAGGGCGAGCATCTCCATCGACGCCAGAAGCGAGGCGAAATAGGTCTGCTGGCCGTAGATGGCCACATGCGCGAAGCGAGAGGAAAGCTCGCGCTCGAACTCGCCCGTGGTGCGCTCCCGCAGATGGAGCGGATTGCCCGTCGGGTAGACACGCCGGTTGGCGGAGGAGATCAGCAACAACCCGCCGGGACGCAGCACACGGCGCAGCTCGTCGAGCACCTTGTCGACCTCGGCGACGTGCCCAAGGGTCTCGAAGCAGACCACGTCGTCAAAAGCGCCGTCTTCGAAGGGGAGCGATCTCAGATCCCCGTCGTGGAATTCGGCGACCTGCCCGTGCGTCTCTCGCGCCTCGAGGATCGCCGGCGGCGAGTAGTCGACGCCGACCGCCCGCGTGGCGACTCGCGCCAGCGACGCCGTCCCCCAGCCGGTTCCACATCCTGCGTCGAGCACCCGCCCGCCGTCGATTACGCGCGCTGCCCAGCGATACCGGGCCAGCCGCTCCGGACCTGGCGAGCCGTGCATGGTGTCCGACTATAGAGGCGCGCCGTTGCCATACGATTCCCGAAATGAAACCTTTGGCGGTCCCGGGTTGCGCGTCGTAGCAATCATCGCCGCTTACAACGAGCGGCGCTTCATCGGCCCCTGTCTCGAACACCTCGCCCAGCACGGGGTCGAGGGGTACCTGATCGACAACTGCTCCACCGACGAGACGGTCGAGCTGGCAGAGCCCTGGCTCGATCGCAATCTGATCGGTATCGAGAGCTTCCCTCGCGGCGAGGGTGGGGTCTATGACTGGGGTGGGCTACTGCGACGCAAGGAGGAGCTCGCTCGCGAGCTAGAGGCCGACTGGTTCATCCACCTCGATCCGGACGAGGTGAGGTTGCCTCCGTCGACACGGCAGACGGTTGCGCAGGCACTGGAGGAGGTGGATCGGGAAGGATTCAGCGCAGTCGACTTCGCCGAGTTCACCTTCATCCCGACCCGTGAGCAACCCGATCACGACCACCCGGACTTCCGCCGAACGCTTCGCACCTACTACCCGTTCGCGCCCCGGCCCCTGCATCAGTTGAAGGCGTGGAAGGCAAACGGTTCAGTGGAGATAGCGGGCTCTGGCGGGCACCGCGCTAACTTCCCGGGCCTGAGAGTCTACCCAAGGCAATTCCCGATGAAGCACTACCTGTTCCTGAGCATTCCTCACGCGATCGAGAAGTACGTCGAGCGCCATTACAGCCAAGATGAGGTCAAATCGGGTTGGCATGGCTGGCGCGCGACCCTGACGGCAGAGGACATTCGCCTTCCGAGTGAATCGGAGTTGCATGCGATACGAGCTGACGGGGGCCTGGATACCAGTAGAAGCCGCAAGGCACACTACATGGAAGATATAACTAGAAGAGCATCAAGACTGGAAGACGCTGTAGGTCATTCACGAACGTGATCAACGTCAGCAAAGACGGCGTTCGACCGCCGATCATCCAGTATTGGCACAGCGCAGAGGTCCCCACCGAGATCTCCGAGTTGGTCTCCACCTTTCGCGACCAGAATCCCACCATGCGTCACCTCCTGTTCAACGAGACCGAGGCAATGGCACTCATCGCGGAGCACTACACGGACCGCGAGGTTGCAGCCTTTCGTGCCTGCGCGGTACCGGCAATGCAGGCTGATTACTTCCGCTACTGTGCCATCCTCGCGCTTGGTGGTATATACGCAGACGCTGATTTTCGCTGCCGGCAACCGCTCCACTCCCTCGTCGAACAATTCAACGGGGAGTGTCTGTTCACCGGGTCGCGTGGGCAGATCATGAACGGCTTCTTTTTGCTCCAGAAACCCCATCACCCTTTGCTACGTCTCACCCTCGATATCGCTACTCATAACATCGAGCAGCGCTTCTCGGAGAGGATCTGGCTTGTGACGGGGCCTGGCATTTTCAATGGCCTGGCAATTCTTTACAAACGGGGATTCAGCGACACCGCAAAGGGCGATCGTTGTATGGGAGTCAGGTGGTCTGCCCTTGAGGCAGCCGGTGGTTACGTGCGAATAGCCGAGGCATTCAATGCTCTGCACACTGCACCGCTCAGACAAGTAGCAGACTGGATCAGTGGACCAGAATTCCCGTTGAAACATAGGCAAGACCACACTCACTGGTTCGAGCGGCAGAAGCAGAAGACGATTTTTCGGTAAGGAAACCGGCTATCGGAAACCACATGCGTGTCATCGCACTCATCGCCGCCTACAATGAGCGCAGGTTCATCACCTGCTGCCTCAACCATCTCTACCAGCACGGCATCCATGCTTACCTCATCGACAACTGCTCCTTGGATAACACGGTCGAGCTTGCCGAACCTTGGCTCGATCGCAATCTGATTGGCATCGAGAGCCTTCCCCGCCCTGAAGGCGATTTCTTTGACCTGAGTGGTCAATTGCAACGCAAGGAGGAACTCGCTAGAGAGCTCGATGCTGACTGGTTCATCCATCTCGATGCGGATGAGCTGCGATTGCCACCACTGGGCAGCCAAACGTTACGCCAGGCCCTGGAAACCGTTGATGCAGAGGGATTCAATGCAGTCGACTTCGCCGAGTTCACCTTCGTCCCAACGCGCGAGGAACCCGATCATGACCACCCAAACTTCCAGCACACGCTGCGCACGCATTACGCGTTCAAGACGCCTCGATCGCCGCATCAGTTGAAGGCCTGGAAAGCAGGGCCAGACGTAACCCTGGCTTCGGGTGGGCACAGAGTGCGGTTCCCCGGGGTCAGGGTGTATCCGCGGCAGTTTCGAATGAAGCACTATCTGATCCTGAGCATCCCCCATGCGATCGAGAAGTACGTCGAGCGTCGCTACAATCCGGAGGAGGTCAAATCGGGCTGGCATGGATGGCGCGCCACCGTGAAGGAGGCTGACATCCGACTACCAAGCAGATCGGAATTGCTGGTGTCGCCGTCAGATGACGACCTGATTCCGAGCGATCCGTACAGGGTGCGTGATGTCGAAAAACCAGACTAGGCTCCTGGCACTGGGATGAGACAGTCCTCGTGACTCCCCTCTGGGTCCAGACGGGCCCAGACCATGGCGGTGCGCCGCCTGATCGCTTCGGAATCCTCCACGCTCAGCGTCTGACGCCAGCGCCCAAGGCTGCTCTCGTAAATCTCGGACGCACCGGCGACCTTGGGATCCTCGAGGCCGGATTGATGTGGAAAAGCATTGATAGCGAGCTGTTCAGCGTGGAAGCTCTCCCCCAAACTCGTCATCAGCCTCTGCACAGTTACTTCTGGATTCCTCACGAGATCCTCGTAAAGTATCCGCACGTAGTAGTCGGGATTCGCTGTGGCGAATTCGAGGCCGGTCAGGTTGTATTTCAAATAGAGATCAATACGGTCGTCCAACCGGGCGGGAATCGACTTAGGAAACCGCGCCTCCTCAATTGAGGCAAGGGTGTCGAGTGGATTGCGCGCCACATGGACGAAGATCCATTCGTGCCCGAGGAGCCTTTCCCACTCATCGAGGAAGACGATGTTCTCGGGGGTCTTGTCGGCCCAGCGTGCCTTGCCCACTGCTCTGGCGGCACGCTCGTGGATCTTGACGAAAGCACTGCCGAGAATCTCAAGCAGGTCTTCGTCCGAGATCAGCGAGCGGGCAGTAGTCATGAACCGGAGATGTCCTATCGGGTCCTCCACGTCAAGGTAGTCGCTGTAGAAGTCACGAAAGAACTTCACCTCGGGCCCGCAATGGATACGGGGGTGCGAGTCGAGCAACCGCCTCACAAGCGAGGTACCGGAGCGGTAACAACCACCAACAATGATCGGGCGAGTGTTATTCATTTGGTATCTACACAGTATGGCCAAACGGCCGCGGCCCTGCCATAGTCCCGCTGGCTCGGGGAGGCGCGCACAGAGTCGCCGCCCCGAATGTCGGTCGTTTCGCGCCCATACGTCAATCAGCTCGCCCGGCGAGCAGCCATCGTCCTATGGACCGCGCTATGTCTTGCCCTGCCACCGGCATGCGTCGCCACATCACAGCTCGATCTGCGCGCGAGGATCGCACGGGCGAGCCCCCCTCCCGCCATCCCACGGCAGGGGCTGTATGAGGGCTGTGCTCCGGGCCCAGCACTGGACACCTGTATCGCGCATCTGACGCGGATCCGCGCTGCGGGCTTCGATTACGTCCTCAACTACTCGTCCTGGTATGCCTCTCCGGAGGAGGTGCTGCGCTACGCCAATGCAGCGGCAATGCTCGGCTTGCAACTGATCTGGCCCCTCAATCACCAAGCCTGGCGCGGTCTGGATAGCCTCAGCGCCACGTACCCCGACATGACCGGCGGTCGCCCTGAGCTCTCCAACCGGGACTTTGCGGCTCTCGCGATCGCCTTGGTTGTGAATCATCCGGCCACTTGGGGCTTCTATGTCGGCGACGAGGTCGCGCCGACGGAAGCCGCTTCGGTCGCAGCGCTGAGCGCGGTCGTGCGGCGGCTCGCCCCCGACAGGCCGCAACTCTATGTGGCGCGTCCGGGTGCGGCGCTGCTTGAACCCTTCGCCTCCTTCGTCGACCTCGCCGGGATTGACGCCTACCCGATCGGCTCGGGCGATCCGTCCGTGCGCCAGGCGGCGCGGACCGCCCGAGCGGTGGCGGCAGGTGCCGGCGTCGCTGCGGCGATGGTCCTGCAGGCATTTTCATGGTCGCAGTACCGACCCACCGCAGCACCTGCTGGCTACCCCACCGCCCGGAACCTACGAAAGATGCGCGATGCCGCGATCCGCAACGGCGAGCCAAGTCTGATCCTCTGGTACAGCTACCAGGACATCCTCCGCTCCGACCGCCCACAGCAGCGCTGGTGCGAACTCGTCTGGGCCGCTTTTTCACCGGTCAGACACGAGCTGAGGCTACGCTCTTGTGCGTGAAGCATCCGGGAACCTCAACAGCGGGCGCCGGTTTTCATGTCGTGAGACCAGACCCGAGGGAGGAACCCGTCACCGGCGTGTCCGGAACGGCAAAGATCGTGCACCGGGGCCCAGGTGAGCGAGCGGAGATCGCGCTCACCTTCGATGACGGGCCATCGCGGTGGACGGCGCAGATAACCAACTCCTTCGCGGAGCATGACTGTCACGCGACCTTCTTCCTACGGGGCGCGGCGGTCGAGGAACAATCCGAGACGGTGGCGACCCTTGCCGCCGCCGGCCACGAGGTGGGCAACCACCTCTGGAGCCACACCAATGCGTCCACGCAGACCCACTCCGAATTGCGCGATGAGATCGAGCGCACCGCCGACGCGATAGAGACGGCCGGCGCTCCACGGCCACACCTTCTCCGCCCACCCTATTTCAGCGCCCCACGGGCCGTCGCAGAAGCCGCAGCCGGAACGGGGATCTCGGCAGTAATTCTGCGATCGATCGGTTCCTCGGACTGGGAGGCCGAGTCTGCCGACGAAGTCTTCGGACCCGTGCTTGCCAATGCCCAGGCTGGAGACATCGTCTGTCTGCACGACGGCATCTCCTCTGACAAGCGCGACACCGACAGCCGCCAGCCAACCGTTGACGCAGTCAGGCGCCTGATCCCTGCCCTGCTCGAGCGTGGATTGCGCCCGGTGAACGTATCCCAGTTGTTGCGTGATTAGGTACGCTGCGGTACGTGCAGGAGGCGGAGGTGGATCCCGGGGCGCGGCGGGCTCGGCTCGACGAGGAGTTGCAGACGATGCAGCGCGAGGCGCGTCGCCTGGGCCGGCGTGTCGAGATGCTCGACCGCGAACGGGCGGCGAGGGTCGCTTTGGTCAAGACCCTGGAGGTCGAGGTCGCCCGGACGGCCGAGTCGCGCTCCTTCCGCTACGGCCACGGCATCCTGCGTCGCCTCTCCCGCTGGCTCAGGCGGCGCCCGGCGCGTCGGACCGGACTCGATTCGGCGGCCGCTCTGCTGGAGGAGGCAAGGTGGGAGCTGGCCAGGCCACGCCTGCCTGATTCCCCGGTGGCACGATCGCCATCTCCCCCGCGCCGATCCGGCAACCCGTCCTTGAGACGCCGATCGGCGACCAGCCTCTCC